>JASHYZ010000449.1 GCA_030042795.1 Terriglobia bacterium
TAGTGGGTCAGTCTCAATTCTTTCTCGGCATGTTCCCCCTTGTCATTCCCGCGGAGGCGGGAATCCGCATCGGAGCGCGCGCCTTACAGCCTGGATTCCCGCTTGCGCGGGAATGACCGGTAACGGAATGTTGGAGAGAATTCAAAGTGACCCACTACCCTATCAACGATGTTCTATCGTTTTGCTTCAGGGGCATGGTAGAATGAAGTTCCAGGTTACGTTCCATCCATGCGAATCACACGATTAAATGTTCTGCTGGGGGCAGCAGCGACGGTGTTGCTTGCTGCTGGGCTTCTCGCCCGTCACGAGTGGCCCAGCGCCTTTAGCTCCGCGGTGACGGCCGCCAACGCTCAGGCTACGCAAGCCGCGCAAGCTTCAGCTTCGGGTTCTGCGGCTCAGGCACCGGCGCCCGCCGCCGGGAACTCCGAAACACCCGGCTCGACACCTTCACTGGCTCAGGGCTTCACTTTGCCTCAGGACACCAAGGCGATTCCCTACACCGTGAAGCGCGGTGACAGCGTGCCCGTGCTTGCCTCCCGCTACTTGTCCGAAGTTGTCTACATGCGGCGCAGCGAAGTGGACAACGCCATCCGGCAGGCGAATGGATTGCACAGCGAAGTGTTGAAGCCTGGCGCCACCATCCTGATTCCGGGCATTCCGCTGGAGCCGCTGCTTGATAAACCGGTGACTGTTCCGCGGAATTTTGAGGTGCGTGCGATTTACCTTACAGCCTACACCGCGGGCAGCGCCAAAGGGTTCGACTTGATCGAGAACTGGAAGAAAGCGGGCGGTAATTCGGTGGTGTTTGACGTCAAGGATTTCGACGGCCAATTGCACGTGCCCTTCGAGCACAAGTACGCGCCTGCCGGCGACATTACCATCCGCAATCTGCCCAAGTTCTTTCACTACCTGCACTCACTGAACATGCACGCCATCGCGCGCATCGCGCTGTTCCGTGACGCCCACCTCGCTCAGACTTATCCGCAGCTTGCGGTAACTTCGCGGCGCACCGGCAAGTCCTGGCTCGAAAACGGGAAGCTCGCCTGGACGGACCCTTCCAACCCCGAGGTGCAGCAATACGACTTGGACCTGGCCAAGATGGCGGCCCGCGACGGCGCCGACGAGATTCAATTTGATTACGTGCGCTTCCCTGCCGAGGGTGACCAGGCGGACGCGGAGTTCGAGTATCAGAAGGAGCATCCGGACTGGCCGCGCAGCAAGGTGATCTCCGATTTTCTGGCGCATGCTTATGATGAGCTTCACCCGATGGGCGTGCTGGTTTCGATCGACGTCTTCGGTGTTATGGCCTGGGCCCGGCCCATCGATCTGAGTCATACGGGGCAGAACATCGCCGAACTGGCGCGGCACTGCGATGTGGTCTCGCCCATGATCTATCCCTCGCACTTCTTCGGCATGGACGGTTACAAGCTGCCCGGTGACGCACCGGAGCACTTTATTCCGGAATCTATGAAGCGCTTCATGGCTGCCACCGAGGGCAGCGGAGTGGTGATCCGGCCATGGCTGCAGGCTTTCGGGTGGCGCACGAAGACGTACTCGCCGGCTTACATCGTCACCCAGGTGCGCCTGGCCAAGGACGAGGGCGGCGTGGGTTTCCTCTTCTGGAACGCGCGCAATGATTACTCGAAGCCCTTCGCGGCCATGCCGGAGATGCGCGCAGACGCCGGCCGCTACTTCCGAGGCGATGAGGTGGGCAAACCGGTGCCTCAGATCGCGGCGGATGTGCGGCAACAGCCTTCGCCTGCGTCCGGCTCCCCTGCAACGCAGAGCCCAGGCGTTCCGTCTAGTCGAAACGCGGGCACGGTTCCACCCGGGTCGCCCAAATCGCCATAAGCGGCGCGAGCCTCGACGTCTATGCTCCCCTTTTCGGTCTCCGCACCTTGGCGTCTTGGCGCCTTTGCGTGAGACTATTCTTGACTAACATCAAAGACTTCACGCCAAGGCGCCAAGGGCGCTAAGCTATTGGCTTATGAACTGAGGAGAATGCTTCGGAATGCTGGAACTTTCTTTTGTCCGTGAAAACCTCGAACTCGTCAAGCAGAAGATGCATGACCGTAGCATGCCCGACGTGCTCGGCGATTTCGAGGCGCTGGACCGCGAGCGCCGCAAGCTGTTGGTGGAGGTCGAAGGGCTCAAGGCGCGGCGCAACAAAGTTTCCGACGAGATCGCTTCTCTTAAGAAGCAGAAGCTCGACGCCTCTGCGCAGATCGCTCAAATGAAGGAAGTCGGCGAGCGGATCGCTGAGCTCGATAAGCAGGCTAAGGCCAGTGACGAGCAGTTGCGCGAGGTGCTTCGCAACGTCCCCAACATACCCCATTCCAGCGTTCCTGTCGGTACGACCGCCGCCGACAATCAGGAAGTGCGTCGCTGGGGCACGCCGCGGGAGTTTGACTTTGAGCCCAAGGCGCATTGGGACCTCGGGCCCGCGCTGGGAATTCTCGACTTCGAGCGCGCCGCGAAAATCACGGGCGCGCGGTTCGCAGTGTATTCGGGTGTCGGCGCCAGGCTGGAGCGCGCCCTCGCCAATTTCATGCTCGATCTGCACACCCGCGAGCACGGCTACACCGAGATTCTGCCGCCCTTCATGGTGAACTCTGCCAGCCTCTTCGGCACCGGGCAATTGCCGAAGTTCGCCGGCGACCTCTTCAAGCTTGAAGGCACCGATTACTGGCTCGTTCCCACTGCCGAGGTGCCCGTCACCAATCTTTATCGTGACGAGGTGCTGGAGGCTGACAAATTGCCTGTGAAGCACTGCGCCTGGACGGCCTGCTTCCGCAGCGAGGCAGGCGCCGCGGGCAAGGACACGCGCGGCATCATTCGCCAGCACCAGTTTCAGAAGGTGGAGCTGGTAAAGTTTTCACTGCCCGAAGCATCTTACGACGAGCTGGAATCACTCACGCGTGACGCTGAAGTTGTGCTGCAGCGGCTGCATCTGCCTTACCGCGTGATCACGCTCTGCACGGGTGATCTGGGTTTCAGCTCAGCCAAGACTTACGATCTCGAAGTCTGGCTTCCTTCCAGCCGCGAATACAAGGAAATCTCTTCCTGCTCGAATTTCGAGGGTTTTCAGGCGCGGCGCGCTAACCTGCGTTTTCGGCGGGCCAAACAAGGCAAGACGGAACATCTGCACACATTGAACGGCAGCGGATTGGCGGTAGGACGAACCTGGCTTGCGATCCTTGAAAACTACCAGCAGGCTGACGGCTCTGTGACTGTTCCTGAAGCCCTGCAGCCTTATCTCGACGGTCTGGAATGCATCGAGCCTCCTACGTAGACGGCAGAGAACTCATCAGTGCCGTGCTCCGTAGCACAAGGGCTTAGGTTCTTCTCCAACCGCGAAGATTTCGCCGTTATGGCCGGAGCAAACCTGATCGTGTCTTGTGGTACCTCTGCGTTCTCTGTGGCTAGAAGCCTTCAACCTGACGCGGCCTTTGGCCGCAACCAAACCGAAGGCATCGGTGCCCTCTGTGCCTAGAAGGCTCTCAACACGGAGTTCACGGAGGCTCTGGGGCCTCAGTGTTGAAGGCTTTTGGCCCCAGAGGGCACAGAGAGTTTGCGAGCTGCAATTCAAGCACAAGACGAAAATCTTCGCGGCGTGAGAAGAAAGTGGAAGTTCGTAACACAGAGGCCACGGAGTCTCCATGAACTCCGTGTTACTAACGTCCAAATTCTTCTCGGGCCGCGAAGAATTTGCAAGACGGCTTCGGCTTAGAAATCGACTTCTCTCGGCATGCAAGAAAAGCGCACTACAGAGGGCACAGAGAGCGCGGAGAACACCTCTGTGGCCTCCGTGATCTCTGTGGTGAGTTTTGGGTTGCGGCCAACGGCCGCTGGGCCAGTGGCGCGGCGCAGGGTCGTGTGACTCAGAGTTTTTGACCGCTCACGGCGCTACTCATCATCGCTGGAGGAATTGATTTTGATTTTGGCGCCTGTTTCAATGTCGAATGCGAAATAGATGCAGCCCGGGTTCTGCTCCAGAAGAGTTACGAGTTTTGCTTGCGCGCCTTCGAAATCCTCAGCTTCGCCCATCCAGAGGAGGCGGCCGCTTTGCAAGCGTTCGAAGATGAAGTACTTCACCATAAGCCGCATGGCTGACTCGCGCCGGCGCTCTGCGAGCGCACGGGTGTGTACGCTATGATTATCGACGTATGAGTAAAAAACATGAGGACTGACCATGTGACCGGAGGCAAAAGAGGCCGGCCTCGCAACCTTGCTCTTGTGTCCCATTTTCCGGCGTTGCGCCTGGTTCTCAGAATGTGACAGAGAACATGACGGCGAACTCAGAAACCGGCGCTTCAAATAAGCCGCAACCTTTCGAAATGGAGATTCGCTGGCTATCAATTGCACAAACTC
>JASHYZ010000450.1 GCA_030042795.1 Terriglobia bacterium
TGGGAGCTGGACGATCGAGCGAGACGGACGTTGAAACGCATTCGGCGTCGTCCGCGCATCTTGGCGGCGTGCTGGCAGCAATCCCATTTGGCGCTTGCCTGAACTATATTATGCGAGACTCAATAGGTCGATGATAGATTGACCGACGTCACCTGAGCCGTGCCTACATTCATCGGTGCGCTCGGGTTGAAGGAAAAGATGGGGCAACTGACCGAAACCCTCGGCAACTGGATCGTACACCAGATCGTGGCGCTGCCCACGGTTACGGCTGCACACTGCCCGAGGTGTCTACAGTGGCTACGGCGGTGTCGGAGCTCCACCAGTCGGTGCAGGAACTTGTAACGTCCTCCATGCCTTCGCAGGTGTTGTTGCCCCACGCGGTTGACCCCAGGACCTGCCCTGGAGTTGTGAAGCTCGAATCGAGTTCGAGGGTCACGGTCACGTAGCCGCAGCAACAGCGCATTGACTTTTGGGTGCCAGGAGTCGAATAATCGTGTGTAAGCAGATCACCAAGAAGGCGGCCGTGCGGGCCGCAACTTTCCGTGAGGTTTGATGGCCACCGCCACTCAACTGCCCGGACTAAGCTCGCTCCCCAAGGAATTGCTGCTCAGCGCTTACCGCACAGCCTACTTGTCGCGGAAGCTCGATGACAAGGAAATCCAGCTCAAACGGCAAAACCGCACCTTCTTTCAGATCAGCGGCGCCGGGCACGAAGCTATCAATGTGGCTTGCGCTCTCCAATTCAAGGCCGGTTATGACTGGTTCTTTCCTTACTATCGCGACCGCGCTCTGTGTCTGACGCTGGGGATGACGCCGCTCGAGATGTTGCTGCAGGCGGTAGGCGCCAGCGATGATCCGCAGTCCGGCGGACGCCAGATGCCTTCTCACTGGACTTCGCCCTCGCTGCACATCGTCTCGGGATCAAGCCCTACGGGCACCCAAGTCTTGCACGCGGTGGGTGCGGCGGACGCCAGTCTTTATTACGCGGGCGTGCGTGAGGCCGCCGGGCTGGCTTCGAGCTTCCACTCGGATGAGGTCGTCTACGTCTCGGTCGGCGACGGCGCCACCAGCGAAGGCGAGTTCTGGGAGGCGCTGAACGGCTCCGCGCTGATGAAGGCGCCTATTGTCATCGTGGTGGAAGACAACGGCTACGCCATTTCGGTGCCGGTGGACGCGCAGACCGCCGGGGGCAGCATCTCCCGCTTGGTGCGTAGTTTTCCCGGCTTCCTGGTGATCGAGTGCGACGGCACCGACTTCTTGGAAAGCTACGAGGCGGCGGGACGGGCGGTGCAGCACGCGCGCGCCCGGCAGGGGCCCGCGCTTTTGCACGCGCACGTCATCCGTCCTTACTCTCACTCGCTTTCCGACGACGAACGGCTTTACAAGACGGAGGTCCACCGCCGCGAGGAAGCCCGGCGCGACCCGCTTCCGCGGCTCCGCCGGCTGCTGCAGGAAAACGCTGCAACGGAGGAGGAACTGCGGCAGCTCGATGACGAAGTGGAGCGGGAAATCAACGAAAGCGTCGATCGTGCGCTTCACGCCGCGCCGCCCGATCCCGCTTCCGTCACGCTCTATCTCACCTCACCCGCCGTGGACCCAACGTCGAGTGACTTTGACCGTCCCGCGGTCTCCGAGGGCGAACCCAAGACCATGGTGGACCTCATCAATCTCTGCCTGCGCGACGAGATGGCGCGCGACCCGCGAGTGCTGGTGTACGGCGAAGACGTAGCCGACTGCAGCCACGAAGACGAGCTGCCCAAGGTGAAAGGCAAAGGGGGCGTGTTCAAGGCCACGCAGGGGCTCCAGCGCCGTTTCGGCAGTCGCCGCTGCTGGAATTCGCAACTGGCAGAGGCTAGCATTGTAGGCCGGGCCCTGGGCCTGGCGAGGCGCGGCCTGAAACCGGTGGTGGAAATTCAGTTCTTTGACTATATCTGGCCGGCCATGATGCAAATTCGCGACGAGCTGGCCATCTTGCGCTGGCGCTCCTTCAACGCCGACTCGTGCCCGGTGGTCATCCGCGTACCGATCGGAGGGTACCTGGCGGGCGGCGCGATTTATCATAGCCAGTCGGGCGAAAGCATCTTCACACACTTGCCCGGCTTGCGCGTGGTGATGCCTTCGAACGCGCTCGATGCCAACGGCCTGCTGCGCACCGCCATCCGCTGCGACGATCCCGTTCTCTTTCTCGAGCCCAAACACCTTTACCGGCAGACCCACAACCGGAATCCCTATCCGGGGCCCGGCTACATGATTCCCTTCGGAAAAGCGCGGCTGGTGCGCGAAGGCGATGACCTCACCCTGATCACCTACGGATCGCTGGTCGTGCGCGCCACTCAGGCCGCCAAACAACTGGAGCGCGAGGGCGTGCACGCGGAGATTCTCGATCTAAGGTCGCTTGCGCCTTACGACTGGGACCTGATTATGGCCTCGGTGCGCAAGACAAGCCGCGCCCTGGTACTGCACGAGGATACTCTGGCGTGGGGCTACGGTGCCGAGATCGCAGCGCGCATCGGCGAAGAGCTTTTTGAATGCCTCGACGCGCCTGTCCGGCGGCTGGGCGCCAGGGACGTTTACGTACCCTATCACCCGGCGCTCGAGGAGGCGGTGCTGCCTCAGCCGACCGATATCGTGCGGGTGTGCCGTGAGTTGGCAGGCTATTGAATGGTTGAACGAGGACTAGGCTATATGGTAGGCTAGATATATACTATCGCACTGAATCGTCGGACCCGCTTAAGCAGACACCAAACCTTGTAAAAAGAGGCGCACTTGCGCCTCGCTGAGATGATCGGTAAAGAAGTGGTCGGCGCCGCCAATCCAGGCGATAGACTTCGGCGGAGCTAGTGTGGCATAAAGCCGCTCCACACGCTCTCGTGGGCCGTAAACATCCTGCGTGCCTTGAACGATCAGTTTGGGTTTGACGACTCCCGCGAGGAAGCTCATATCCGATGAGCTGACGGGGACGCCGAGACCTGCCAACGCCGCGACGCGAGAGTCCGTTGCGCCCACTGCCAGTCCCACCCACGAGCCAAAGGAGAAGCCCATCAGCACTAGCGGCAGCGCGGGAAACCGGCCGCTCAGGAAGTCGAGCGCGGCGCGGACGTCATCCCGCTCGCCGTTGCCCTCGTCAAAGACGCCCGCGCTTTGGCCGACACCTCGAAAGTTGAACCGCAGTGTGGGCAGTCCAACACTGAGCGCGGTCTTGGCCGCGCGAAAGACGATCTTGGTGTGCATCGTGCCTCCGAAAAGCGGATGCGGGTGGCACACGAGCGCCGCCATTCGCGGTTGCGTCTGAGGCAGCCATTCGAGCAAGGCTTCGAGCGGTCCGGCAGGGCCGGCCACCAATGTTCGCTCAATTCGCACTCCGTTGCTCAAGTTCACGGACCTCGCACAGAACGCGGAACCGCGCCGAACCCTGACGCGGGTCACCGCACAAGCCGCCGAAATCTTAGTGTAAGATGAAAGGCACTGTTC
>JASHYZ010000451.1 GCA_030042795.1 Terriglobia bacterium
GAGGTGGCGGCGGCAATTCTGGTGGCGGGCGCGCTGCTGCTTCACGGCCAGCACCAGCCGGTGTATCAGCTCGCCAGCGCCGAAGTGAATCCCATTCACCTGGAGCAGCTTGCGCGGCTGCTTCGCGCCGAGGCGCGGAAGCTCACCCGAAACCGCGAAAGGTCGCAGAAGCCGCCGCTCATCCATCGGCTGGTCTCTGTGGGCCCTCGCCGCGGCCGGCTTCGTTTCCTTTCGGCCGCTGAAGCCCGTACCCGGCGTGAACAGCAGGAAAAGCGTATCGCGCGGCTGCAAAATCTCATCAACGGGTTGCGCGGTTTGCTCCGCACTCTTCGGCTTCCCGGGCATGACGCCTTGTCCGGCTGGACGGCGTCGCTGCGCACGCTCGGTTTGCAGTCGAATTTCCGCGGGCAAACCCTGGAATACTACCTCCCGTTTGTGCTGCATAACCGGTTCATCTTTGAGTGTGAGAACATTCGCGCCGCCTATAACCTGATCACTCCGCAAGACCGGGAGCGTCTTCCTTGGGCGCCGGAAAAGATCGACTGGGCGCACTACTGGACGCACAATCAGGTACGCGGCATTCAGACATGGGTGCAACCCGAAGCCGTGAAGCAGTGGTCCTTTAAGATTTAGCGCGCGGCGAAGGCTGGCAAAAGTTTGACGGCAACAGGTCAAGCCGTAAATTGATTCAGCTTTGGCGCCCACTTGGCTAACCCTCTACGTCAGCCCGTGGGGGCCTTTGCCGGACTGGGAACTGGAGGCGCCACAGCCGGAACCACGGGCGGAGGAAGCGCGCGAGCTTTCACCTCTGATTGAAAGGCGCATTGCTTGTGCTGCCCGTCGCAGAAAGGCTTATCCGCGGACTGTCCGCAGCGGCAGAGGCTAATCGCCATGCGACCGGCCAGATCAAACACGTTGCCCTCAGCGTCGCAAATAACAAAGTCGCCTGGAGCGCCCTCAATACGCACGGGGCCGTTATTTCGAATGGTAATCTTCGTCAACAGGACCTCCTAATCCAAGAACAAGCACTACGGCTTGACGACCGCCAGCAAGACAATCGCCAGGAACAGCAACGCGATCGCTCCACGAGTCACCCTCAGCCGGCGCGCCGAAATCGAGGTACCCCGGCTCACCAACCCACGCACGCCTACCGTCAGCAGCAAGTCTACTGCGATTAGGATTACCACCAACGTAAGTTTGAAGTGAAGCCAAGCCTGTTGTAAATCCGCCGGCTTACTCAGCAAAAGCGCGATGCCGGCCGCTACCGTGATGGCTGCGCCCGGATGAGCCAATGATTTAAGGAGTCCTTTAGCCAGTTGCGCAAGGAAGGCTTGAGCGTCGCCCGAAGGCTCTCGCTCACGAGCGGATAGAACGTACCAGGTAGCCAGCAAGCCGCCCACCCAGAGCACGATTCCCGCAATGTGGGCCACTAGGGCCAAACCAAAGGCAGAAGTCATGATGCCAACCAACTCGCGCCGCGCTCAAGCGAAGGGCGGACTCTTTCAACTTATCACAACCGCAGTCACCGGCTTCGAGCCACCACAAGCGCCGCTAGGCCGGCCTCCGGAGGCGGTCAAGCAACTGAAACAACACCACAGCAAGCGCCGAGTTAAGCAGAACCACGCTGGCAAGGTCCAGGGGCTGGAGCATCAGCGAAGATTCAACCAGGATGTGCCGAAGTCCCGCGAGCGTCACGTTGTGAAAGAGGACCAGCCCGGCGGTCAACGCCAATCTAGCCAAAAACTCTTCGAGATCGAATTGGACGCTAGCCCAGGCCCCCAAATACCCCACCAGCGCCTTGACAATTCCGAAAATGCCCAGAAAGCCGTGACTGAGCGCGTCCTCCGCCAGACCCACGATAGCGCCAAAAAGCGTTCCAAATACTTTGCTGCGTCGCATCGCTGCGAAATAAATCACCACCAGCAACGGAAGATCAAACAAGCGCGCCAACGGCAGAATCACGGGCAGGAAAGTCTGCAGAACCAGCGCCAGAAAGGCCGTTATCCAAAGCGCCACCCAGTGAACCCGGTGGACGTTAATGGGACGCTCGGCAGACGCAGGCATGTGAATTAGCGCTTGGACGGCCCTCTAACCCGACCGGATCGGATCCTCCTTAGCCCCCCAGACCGCTGCCGCCGTCCTTTCGATCCTTAGCCATGAATCATTCGTTCCGGGTTCGGGCTACCTCCGGCGTGGAGGTCTTTGGAAACACTACGAGGACTTCTTCCAGCCGGTCGAGCGCCGCTGCGGGTTCCACGACGATGTTCTTATAGATATTTCCGTCGCTAACCTTCACCACCCGCCCGAGCGGTAGTCCTTTGGGAAAAACCTGGTCCAAACCCGATGTTACCACCAGGTCCCCCACTGACACGGATTCGCCGTTCATCAGGTAATCCAGCCGGCACATACCGCGGCCTGTTCCTTTCAGCACGCCTTGGGCCCGACTTTTGTCGAGCATACCGCCCGCGCCAGCCGATGGATCAGTGAGGAGGAGCACCTGGGCCGTGTGCGGGTACACGGCTACGATTTTGCCGACGGCGCCCTCAGGCGTGATCACCGCAAGGTCGGCCGTGAAGTGGGAGTCGGCGCCCCGGTCGATCAGCACCGTACTCGACGCTTCACCGGGACTTGAGCCGATCACTTCGGCCGCCACGCTGGAGTACGGAACACGAGCCTTGTAATCTAAAAGCGTTCGCAGGCGCTCATTCTCAACAGATTCCTCCGATAGCTGCCGAATGCGGTTCTCGCGGGCGGCCAACTGGGCGCGAAGCTCTCGGTTCTGACGCTCAGCGCTTGTCACGTCACGAACACTATCCCAAAGGTCGCCCGTAACATCCGCAAGACCCCTCAATGAGCGCTCAAAGGGTGTGAGCGCCGCCTCCGCCCAAACCCTAGCCAGGGGCACATTGCGGTCGCGTGTGATTTCGGCTGAGAGCAGCATCAGTTGCGCGAGCAACACTCCAACCAGTACAAAGAAGGGACGGTGCCGATAGATAAAAGCCTGCACCACCTGTGGCGTTTCGGGAGCTCGCGGCGGCACCGGACGAGAAAACTCGGGCGAGCGGATCTCGAGCACGCTCTCGCGGTCGATTCTTGCGCCCTTAACATACATCCGGCTTCCTTGTCCGGCGGCACTACTCAATGGCAACTCTCCTGAGCAAGTTGAAGTCGGTCAGCATACGTCCGGTGCCAAGCACGACGGACGCCAACGGGTCTTCGGCGATAGATACGGGTAAGCCGGTTTCTTCGCGGATACGCTTGTCGAGATTCTTCAATAACGCCCCTCCACCCGTGAGCAAGATGCCGCGATCTGAAATATCGGCGGAGAGCTCGGGCGGCGTCCGCTCGAGAGCCACACGGATGGCGTTGATGATAGTTGCGACGCACTCCGCCAGGGATTCACGAATCTCGCCATCATCAATGGTCGTGGTCTTCGGAATGCCTTCCAGCAGATGGCGGCCTTTGATCTCCATCGAAAGCGGCTTCTCGAGCGGATAGGCCGAACCGAGTTCCATCTTAATCTGCTCGGCTGTGCGCTCACCGATAAGCAGATTGTAGCGCCGCTTGAGATAGGCCGTTACGGCTTCGTCCATTTCGTTGCCGGCCACGCGGACCGAGCGGCTGTAAACGATGCCGGAAAGCGAGATTACGGCAATATCCGTGGTGCCGCCGCCGATATCCACGATCATGGAGCCTGAAGGTTCGGTAATGGGGAGACCTGCGCCAATGGCCGCCATCATAGCTTGCTCGACTAAAAAGACCTCACTTGCCTTTGCGCGCATTGCTGAGTCCTGCACGGCGCGCTTTTCCACCTGAGTGATCTCTGAAGGCACGCCGATAACGATGCGCGGGTGGACGAACATCTTGCGGTTGTGGGCCTTATGAATGAAATAGTTCAGCATCTTCTCCGTCACCTTGAAGTCGGCGATAACGCCATCCTTCAAGGGCCGGATGGCAACTATATTGCCTGGTGTGCGGCCTAACATCTCCTTCGCTTCGCGTCCGACTGCTTCCACCTCACCGCTCACTTTGTTGATCGCCACGATGGAAGGCTCGTTGACCACGATGCCTTTGCCTCGCGCGTAGACTAGGGTATTGGCGGTACCGAGGTCGATCGCCAAGTCGGACGAAAACATGCTGAAAACAGACCTGAAGTTAACTCCCACTCATAAACTCCACAAATATCAAGGATTATTGTATTCTTGACCAAGCATCACACCCGGTCAAGGCCTTTCCACCTACGAGAGCGTTGATCTTGGATCTCCGGCAACGACATGGCTCTTCGATATCGACTGTTTACTTAAGAGATATAACATAACGCAGTCAGACTGCAAGCGAAATCTCCTTTCACCCTCCTGCGAGGCGGGACGAAACCCAACCACGCACTTTCACAGGCGCAGGTTGCCGGCTGCCTCGACGATGTGACTTGCCAATTCGTCAATAACTTTGGCGTGATTGCGCAAGTCCTCCAAGTAGGCAGCCTTTAGGACTTGTTCGCGTTCCGTGGTCAACGTGTCGTGGATGGTTTTCTGCACCGAGGGATCGGAAAGCGGACGTTGTCCGGCGTCTTCGCGGCCGAGCAACTTCAGAATGTGGTAGTCGCCCTTTTCATCGCGCACGATTCCTGAAAGCTGACCGACGCGCATGGCGTTGACGGTCAGGCGCAACTGCGGATCGGAAGCGATGGAGGAGGCGGGCACAAAACCCATGTCTCCTCCTCCCGAGACGGTGGCCGGATCCTCCGAGTACTCGGCCGCGAGCTTCGCAAAATCCTGGCCTGCGCGCAGTTGCTGTTCGATCATCCTCACTTTGCGCTCGGCCGCCTCGCGGCCCACGGCATCGCTCTGCTTCGGGTTGTGCAACGAAGTGTCGCGGCCCACCGTCACCAGGATCTGAGCCAGGTGATAGCGAGTTTCGGGTACGCGGAACTGCCCCGCATGGTCGCGGTAGTAGGCTTCTACGTCGGCCTGTGAGATAACCAGGCGCCCGGTGACGTCACGCTGGAGCAGCTTTTCAACTAACAAGTTCTGGCGCACCTGCTCGCGCAGACTTGCCGGCGTCAAACCCTCGTCACTCAGCTTCTTTTGAAAATCGGCGGCGGAATAGGGACTGCTCAGGTTGGCAATTTCGTGGTCAACCTCCGCCTCTGGAACCACAATCGCGAGCTTTCGAGCCCGCTCCAGAAGTAATTCGTTGTCAATAAGCTCATTGAGTAGGTTGAGCTTCAAATTGAGCGCCTGCGCGCGGCTCACCGTTTCCTGCCCGCCGGCAAGCCGGCGGCGATAGTAACCTTCCACCTCGTCGCGATAGATCGGATGGCCGTTTACCTCCGCCCAAACCTCGCGATGATTCGCACGTTGCCCCCGGCAGGCGCTGAACATGGAGGAAGCCAGAAAGGCGACCGCGGCTACGAGCGCCAAACGCCTGCTTCGCACGAATCCGGAATGGGTAGCGCCCGGAGCCTCGACCGCCAAACCGCCGCGTAATCGAACATCTGATGCCGCTGAAGGGATTTGCGGCGGGAACCCACTCCTCGATTTTGTCACGTCTTCTTGCTCAATCATCCCGGCCCGCAGTCTCTTTCCTTCAAGCGTCAAATGACCAATCTTCAGAGTAGCTGCAACAGTGGCGATCCTGTCTCCACGCCAACGCCTTCGGCGGCGTCGATGCGCTTGACACAACCCGCGCGAGGAGCGCGAAGTTCGTTCTGCATCTTCATGGCCTCCATCACCAGCAAGCCCTGACCGGCCGTGACCTCCTCTCCTTCGCGAACCAGTACCTTCACAACTTTTCCAGGCATCGGCGCAGTGATCTGCAGCGGACCGGCGGAACCGCCGGCGTGGGAGCCCGCGCGGCGCGCTCGCGGATCGCGAATGGTCACCCGGTAACGCCCGGTCCCCACCCGCACTTCGTAATGATGGGCTTCCGGCGCGTTCAAAGCGCGGCTAACACGGGCCTCGTAAGACCGGCCTCCTATTAAGATGGAGTACAGGCCCGGCCCCAAACGAGCCCAGTTCGCCCGGCCCGTTTCCTCCTCATCCACGCAGTAGCTCAACTCGCTCGCTTGTTCCCCGTTCGCCGTTTCCCGTAATTCCAGGAAGTGCTCGAAGCCTCCGCCCGTCGCGGCTACCGTAACCTTAAGCCTGGCCGCCACCGATCAGCGCCTCCCTCGCGGCCATTGTCGCACCAAGGTCTCGCGGCCTTCCGTCTTCCACCGGCTCTCCTGGGACGCGGCCGCAAGTTTGGCAGGGTGGGCCTTGGGGATGCCGTTGCCACTTCTTTCAAGGCTCGCCGCCAGTGCTGCCACTAGCCTCGCGGCATAGGCGAGTTCTTGCCCCGGGGTCCCGACAGTTTCCTCATCGTGCGCGGTCTCGGCCCCGTCGTTCGAGTGTGTTTCACCCGCATCGACTACAGTTCCTTGGGACAGGATGCGGCCCACCAAACCGGTATCCAAACGGCCGGCCAGGAAGTCCGGATTACGCAGGACACGCAGGAAGAAGGGAATCGTAGTCTCCACGCCGGCCACTTCGTACTCCCTGAGCGCTCGCCGCAGCCGCGCGATGGCCTCCTTGCGGTCTTGACCCCAAACGATCAGTTTGGCCATCAGTGGATCGTACTCGAGCGGCACTCGCCAGCCCTCGTAAACACCACCGTCGTCCCGCACCCCAGGCCCTGCCGGCACTCGCAGCACGGTGATCAGCCCCGGCGATGGAAAGAACTCCCGCGCCGGGTCTTCTGCCGAAATGCGGCACTCGATGGCGGCGCCGCGCATTTGCACGTCTTCCTGACGGAAGTTGAGCGGTTCTCCGGCAGCCACTCGAATCTGCTCCTTCACGAGGTCAAGTCCGGTTACGGCCTCCGTGACGGGGTGCTCCACTTGGAGGCGAGCGTTTACCTCAAGGAAGTAGAAGTTGCGATCGGTGTCGAACAGAAATTCCACAGTGCCCGCGTTGTAGTAGCCGGCAAGCTGCGCAATGCGCACCGCCGTCTCGCCCATGCGCCGCCGCAGGTCCTGATCGAGAGCGGGAGACGGGCACTCCTCCATCACCTTCTGATGACGGCGTTGCAGCGAGCATTCCCTCTCTCCGAGGTACACGAGATTGCCGTGCCGGTCGCCCAAGACCTGAATTTCCACATGCCGGGGTTGCTCAATGAGTTTCTCCACGTAGACCGTGGCGTCACCGAAGGCATTCTGCGCCTCGGAGCGCGCGTCGCGCCAGGCCGATTCAAGCTC
Organism: Terriglobia bacterium; assembly: GCA_030042795.1. The sequence goes on from JASHYZ010000451.1 coordinate 7,235, forward strand.
TCCCGCCGACCGCACCAACCGAATGCCCTTACCGCCGCCGCCGGCTGCTGCTTTCAGCATCACAGGAAAGCCGATGCTGTCCACGGCACGCCGCACCTCCTCAAGGCTTTCAGGATTCTGCCCCGTGCCCGGCACGACGGGCAGCCCTGCATTTGCTACCAGACTGCGGGCCGCTGTCTTCGATCCCAGCAGTTCCATCGCCTCGGGCGACGGCCCGATGAATGTGATGCTGGCGTCAGCCACGGCACGAGCAAAGGCGGGATTTTCCGAAAGAAATCCGTAGCCGGGATGCACCGCGTCGGCGTTGCTGGCCAGAGCTGCATCCACCACGCGATCGATTCGGAGATAGCTTTCCACAGAAGGCGCTGGCCCGATAGCAAGGGCCTCGTCCGCGTAACGCACGTGCAGCGCCTTGCGGTCTACCTCCGAGTACACCGCCACAGTGCGAATACCCATCTCGCGGCAGGCGCGCATCACGCGCACCGCAATCTCGCCGCGGTTGGCAATCAGAATCTTCCGAAACAAATAATTCTGCCTTTCTCCCGCGGAGCCGCGCTACCGAAGCAGTTCTTCCAGGCGCACGGCAACATCGGTCTTCTCGTCGCGGTATTTGATGATAACCGGCGTGTAAAGCGATAGGCCAAGTTCGCGGCCCGGGCCCGGTGTCACCGCACGAGCCCCGGGAACCACCACAGCGCCTGATGGAATCTTCAATGGCAATTCACCTTGGCGGCGATGAACGGTGTCACGTACCAAGTCGTAAACCGGAGTCGAGCCGGTGAGCACGGTTCCGGCGGCAAGCACCGCCCCCTGACCCACGATGGCGCCTTCGTAAACGCCGCAATTTCCGCCCACCAGCACCTCGTCTTCGATAATCACGGGCAGTGCGCCCACCGGCTCTAGCACGCCGCCAATCTGCGCTGCGGCCGAGAGGTGACAGCGCTTGCCGATCTGCGCGCAGGAGCCTACCAGAGCGTGGGAGTCAATCAGCGTACCATCGTCAACATAAGAGCCGGCGTTGACGTACATGGGCGGCATGCAGATGACGCCGCGGCCAATGTAGCAGCCGTCGCGGATTGACGACCCGCCCGGAACCACGCGAACGTTGCGGTCTGCGGGAATTTTCTGCAGCGGATAGGTGTGCTTGTCGCGAAACTGGAAGCCGGCGTCCGCCGGCGCTCCATCCGCACGATTTGTGGGCTCGGGCACGCGCAGTGACATCTCCACGATGCGCCCCAACCGGAAACCCAGCAGAATGCCCTGTTTCACCCAAGCGTTCACCCGCCATCCGGTGGGCGAATTGGGCTCGGGCTCTGCTGCGCGGATGCGCCCTTCATTCAAGCCAGCCTTGAGCTCCGCGAAGGCCTCAACACATGCGTCTCGATCTGCGTCAACCTGGGAGTAAAGCTGTGTGATGCGCGTCTCGAGGCTCATGGATAGGCTCAAAATTGTGAATCCTCACCGCCAGAGTTCCGAACGCCGTTCATCGGGATCACCATATTCGCTCGCACCCTTTTCTCACGCTGTCCACTTTGGGTAGTGGGTCAGTCTCAATTCTTTCTCGGCATGTTCCCCCTTGTCATTCCCGCGGAGGCGGGAATCCGCATCGGAGCGCGCGCCTTACAGCCTGGATTCCCGCTTGCGCGGGAATGACCGGTAACGGAATGTTGGAGAGAATTCAAAGTGACCCACTACCCCACTTTGTCTCACCTTGCACGGGCTGTGCAGTCGTGCTAGCTTTCTAGGTCTGCCAGTAACAATGAACGGAGGCCGTATGACGTTGGAAGCGCTCGGCATGATCGAGACTAAAGGTCTCGTCGGAGCGATCGAAGCCGCGGACGCGATGGTGAAGGCGGCGAACGTAACCTTGATCGGCAAAGAGTACATCGGCGCGGGCTTCGTCACCGTCATGGTGCGCGGAGACGTGGGCGCTGTGAAAGCTGCAACGGACGCCGGAGCCGCTGCCGCGCGCCGGGTGGGCGAATTGGTGAGTGTGCACGTCATACCGCGACCACACAGCGAGGCTGAAAAGATCTTGCCCGGCGGCGGTTTGGGCGGCAAGAAGGGTTCTGTGGGGTAAGAGCAGGAGCCAGCGGCCGAGGGCCAGGCCAATTGTTGCGACCAGACAGTCGCCCCAATACCGGGCCGTTGGTCCGCGGGCTCTTGGAACCTAGCCAAGCTTGTATTTCGACTGCTGGCGCAATTCTTCATGCTATTTGACCCACGCGGGCAAGCGGCCCAGTCTCAAAATCGCGGGCAATTTCTTGAGTTTCCGCCAGGGAGTTGCTCGCCCCTGACACCCGCTCCCTGACCCCTAGCTTATGGATCGCGATCTCGAGTCTATCCAAGAGGCCCGGCGCTTGGTGGAGAAAGCCGCTGAGGCGCAACGGGTGCTTGCAGGTTTCGGCCAAGCTGAGATTGACGCCGTGGTGGGCGCATGCGCCGAAGCCGCGCGACTCCAGGCCGAGCCTCTCGCCCGGCTGGCGGTGGAGGAAACCACCTACGGCAAGGTTGCGGACAAGACCCAGAAGAACTTTTTCAGCGCTCGCGACGTTTACAACGCCATCCGGGACATGAAAACGGTGGGCGTTATCCGGGAAAATCCGGAGCGCGGCATCATTGAGATGGCCGTTCCCGCTGGAGTGGTAGCGGCCATTATCCCCGTCACGAATCCCACTTCGACTGCCATTTTCAAAGCGCTGATCGCCCTCAAAGGGCGCAACGCCATTGTGATGAGCCCGCATCCGAACGCCGCGCGGTGCATCAGCGAGACCGCGCGGGTGATGGCCGAAGCGGCCGGAAAGGCAGGCGCGCCGGAAGGCTGCATCGCCTGCCTGACGTTGCCTACGATGGAGGCTACACAGGAGCTGATGCGGCACCGCCAGACGGCCATCATCCTGGCCACGGGAGGCGCGGGGTTGGTGCGCGCGGCTTATAGCTCGGGAAAGCCCGCGCTGGGCGTGGGCCCGGGCAACGTGCCGGCTTACATTCATAGTTCCGCAGACGTCCCAAAGGCCGCCGACGATATCCTCACCGGCAAATCGTTTGATTGGGGAACGATCTGCTCCTCTGAGCAACATATGGTGGTGGATAAGGCCGTCGCCGATCGGGCACGGATTGAAACCGAGCGTCAAGGCGGGTTTTTCCTCACTCCGGAGCAGGCTGCGTCTGTAGCCCGAGTGCTGATCCTGCCAAACTTCCGGGTCAACGGCA
>JASHYZ010000452.1 GCA_030042795.1 Terriglobia bacterium
CGCGTAGAAGCGGTACATGGCATACGACGGCCGCAAAAGCAGGACATCATCACCGTCGTCCACGTAGGTGTTCATCAAAACTTGAATGGCTTCGTCAGTGCCATTGGTGAGCAGCAATTCATCGGTGGTGATCCCCAGGAAAGATGCGAGCGCGTTCCGCGTCTCAGCGTATTCGGGGTAAATCGCGAGATCGCTTACAGAGAGATGCCCCTTCAAGTATTCAACAACCCGCGGCGAGCAGCCCACGGTGTTTTCGTTGAAGTCAAGGCGGAGCTTGCCGGCCCGCCCCGCCGTGGGCGGAGAATAGGGCGCCATGCGCAGCACCGCTTGGCGCGGACGTGGCGCCGCAATGGCTGAGGTGGTGGTAGGGTCAGTCACGGTTGCGCACCTCCACCGAGCGCGCGTGCGCCTCGAGGCCTTCGGCGCGTGCGAGTGTGGAAACGGCCGGCGTCAGTTTCGCCAGCGCCGCGGGCTCAAGTTCCTGCACGGAGATGACCTTGACGAAATCGGCCGCCGAGAGGCCGCCCCTCAACCGGGCGGCGCCCGAAGTAGGGAGCACGTGATTCGGTCCCGAGCAGTAATCACCAGCCGCTTCGGGACTGAACGGACCGAGGAAAACGCTGCCCGCGTGCCGAATGCCGGGCAGTAAGTTTGTATCGTGCAAAACGAGGTGCTCCGGCGCGAGCCGATTGGAAAACTCAACGGCCTCGTCTAAAGAGTTCACAAGCACAATCGCGCTGTTGCGCGCGATAGCTTCTCGCGCAACCGGCGCGGTGGGAAGAAACTCAAGTTGTCGCTCGATTTCGTCAGACACAGCCTCGGCAAGAGTGCGTGACGTTGTCAGCAGAATTGCCGAAGCCGCAGTATCATGCTCAGCCTGAGCCAGCATGTCGGCGGCCACGTAAGCGGGCTCTGCGTCGGCAGTAATGATAACGATTTCCGTCGGCCCCGCGATGAAATCGATTCCGGTTTCGCCGGCAATCAACTTCTTGGCCGCAGCCACATAGACGTTTCCCGGGCCCACGATTCGATCCACCTTGGGAACCGTTTCAGTGCCGTAAGCCAGGGCCGCAATGGCCTGAGCGCCACCCATGCGAAACACATGCGCAATGTTTAGATAAGCCGCCAATCCCAGGATTTCCGCGCTGGGCCGAGGGCAGGCAATGCAAACCGTTTTGACGCCAGCGACCTGCGCGGGAATCACTGTCATCAGCAAAGTCGAAGGCAGTGGATAGCGGCCGGCCGGAATATAGGCGCCCATGGAATCGAGCGGACGCACGATCCACCCGAGGCGCCGGCCATCGGGATATGTGGTGGATTGATCGCGCGGCAGTTGCATCTCCGCATAGGCGCGAATGTTTTCGCTCGCGGTCTCGACTGCGCATAAAAATTCGGTGCCTAGCCCTTCCAGCGCAGCTTGGCACTTGTCAGGCGCAACCAGCACGCTCTCGCCGCTGAAACCGTCGAAGCGCCGCGCGTATTCCAGGAGTGCTGCGTCGCCGCGAGTGCGAACAGCTTCCAGGATCGGCGCTACCGCACGCTCAGCATCCATCAGGCACACAGCCTTACGGGTTACCAAGTCTTCGGCATCGCGGTGGTGAACAATTCGAATCATCCCGGATTTTATACGGCGCGCTGCAGCGCCTTCAGCCTGTGTCTCCATCACATCACGATCTTGTTCAGCGGATACTCCACAATTCCCTGCGCACCGGCTTCCTTGAGGCGCGGGATGATGGCGCGTACAGTCGATTCATCAAGAATCGTGTTCACGGCCAGCCACTCTTCATCGCTGAGGTGTGACACCGTGGGCTTCTTGAGTGCCGGAAGCACGCTGAGTACTTTGGCAAGGTCAGCCTGACGCACATTGAGCATTAGTCCCACCTTACCCAGCGCATTGATCGCGCCTTCAAGCAGCAGGCGAATATCTTCCAGCTTCCGGTGCTTCCAGGCGTCCTTCCAGGAATTCAGGTTGGCAATGAGCTGGGTGTTGGACTCGAGCACGGTATCCACAATGCGGAGCTTGTTGGCCCGCAACGAGGAGCCCGTCTCCGTAACCTCCACAATAGCGTCGGCGAGTTCCGGCGGCTTCACTTCGGTGGCGCCCCAACTGAACTCCACCTTTGCGGTGACACCGTTGGCCGCGAGGTAACGCTTGGTGGTTTTCACCAACTCGGTGGCAATGACTTTGCCCTGCAAATCTTTCGCCGATTCAAAGGGCGACGCTTCAGGCACCGCCAGCACCCACCGGACCTTGCCAAAGCTCTGTTTGGCATAAACCAAGTCAGCGAGCGTCTCAACAGTGGCGCCGGTCTCAGCTACCCAATCGCGACCGGTGAGGCCAGCGTCCAACACCCCATCCTCCACGTACCGAGCCATCTCCTGAGCCCGAATGAGCATGCATTCGATCTCCGGGTCGTCGATAGCGGGGAAGTATGAGCGGCTCGAGGTGGAGATGTTGAATCCGGCCCGGCGGAAAAGGTCGATGGTGGCGTTTTCCAGACTTCCTTTGGGGATGCCCAGTTTCAGTTTCATCACTTGCTCCCCTCCGCCGCTGCGGTGGGCGGGTCCGAGGAGTAGACCGCCGCAGGATCGAACGCGCGAGGCTCACTCGTTGCCCACTGACCGCCCTCCAGTTTGCGGAAGAAGCAGCTCTCGAACCCTTCGTGACACACGCCCGGTCCCAGCGCTTCCACCTTGATCAGAAGCGCATCGCGGTCGCAGTCCGTGCGGATCTCTTTGACAAGCAACCGATGCCCTGAGGTTTCACCCTTCGTCCAGATCTTGTTGCGGGAACGGCTGAAGAAGGTCGCATAACCGG
>JASHYZ010000453.1 GCA_030042795.1 Terriglobia bacterium
CCCGGCTAGACACGATTTGGCGCCCAAGACTCTCGCCTGATTTCAACCTGTACTACGCAACCCCACAACTGTCAGTTCAAGCGCTGCAAATAGAACCGATAGACTTATTGAGGTAGGGCCGCCCCTACCTCAAATTGACCCACTACCCTGCAGCGTTCAGCCGCAGTGACACATCGAATTGTTTTAGCTCGCGTGCAGCTATCTCCGTTGCAAGCATCCCGGTTGTCCAAATCTTTACTCGCATCCGGGGGATTGTAATTGGGATGAAAAGCCGCGAACCAAAGGCTGCAATTGCGGTGTCCATTGCGGCTGGCAAGCGACTGTGACTGATCAGAAAGCTTCCTTAACTCCGGCGGTAAATCCTTGGATCATCGCTGTCTCGGTGATGCTGAGTACGTTCATGGAGGTGCTCGACACCACGGTGGTGAACGTGTCGCTGCCGCACATCGCCGGCAGCCTTTCCGCCACCACCGATGAGGCCACGTGGACCCTCACGTCCTACCTGGTGGCGAACGCCATCATCCTTCCCATCACCGGATGGCTTTCCAATTATTTTGGCCGCAAGCGGCTGCTGATGTTCTCGGTCGTCGGCTTTACTGCGGCATCATTCCTGTGCGGCCTGGCTCCTAGCCTGGGTTTTCTGGTGTTTTTCAGGATTATTCAGGGGGCCTGCGGCGGTGGTCTACAACCCATTTCCCAGGCGATCCTGCTGGAGTCCTTTCCTCCGCAGGATCGCGGCAAGGCCATGGGATTCTGGGGACTCGGTATCGTGGTGGCGCCCATGCTCGGACCTGTGTTCGGCGGCTGGCTAACCGATAGCTACAGTTGGCGCTGGGTGTTCTACATCAATGTGCCTATCGGCATCGCCGCCATCATCATGACGAACCTCTTCATCTTTGACCCGCATTATATCCGCCGGACGTCGGAGCACATCGATTACTGGGGAATCGGCATGCTTGCGTTGGGAGTCGGAGCCCTGCAGATCGTGCTCGACAAAGGCCAGGAAAAGGACTGGTTCGGGACGCACTGGATCACTGTGCTGGCGGTGGTGGCCGTGGTGGCGCTGACCGTGTTTGTGCTTCATGAGTTTGCGATCAAGCATCCCGTCGTGGACCTTCACGTGTTCAGGAACAGAACCTATTCCACGGGCGTCTTCATGATGGCTCTCCTGGGCGTGGGTCTCTACGGCAGTACGGTGCTGATTCCGCTGTTGTTGCAGACGCTCCTCGGATATCCGGCCGTGCAGGCGGGTATCGCGATGGCGCCCCGCGGGCTCGGCTCCTTCATCGCCATGCCCATGGTGGGCATCATGGTTGCCAAAATCGATGCTCGAAAACTGCTGGGCGTCGGGCTCGCGGTGTGCGCTTACACACTCATCGAATTCTCGCGCTTTAGCCTGAGCGCGGGCTTCTGGGATTTCTTCTGGCCCCAGCTCGTCATGGGCCTTTCGCTCGGATTCCTGTTCGTGCCCCTCACCACCACCACCATGGATCCAATCCCCAGGGAGAGGATGGGCAACGCGACCAGCCTGTTCAATCTTGTCCGCAACCTCGGAGGCAGCATTGGCATTTCCGCGGTTGAAACCATCCAGTTCCGCCAGGCTCAGACCCACATCAACAACCTGGGAGTGCACATCAATCCAATGAACCCCGGCGCCGAGGGACTGATGTCGCAACTTCAAGGCGCCTTCTCGAGTGGCGGGAGCGGTCCAGTGACGGCTAGTCACCAAGCCTACACTGCGGTGTGGGGGCTGGTGCAACAGCAGGCTACGATGATGTCCTACAACGATACCTTCCGGTTGCTGGGAGCTATTTTCTTTGGGATGTTGCCGCTCATCTTTCTTATGAAGAAGGCAAGGGGAAAGCCGGGGATGGCGGCTCACTAATTCTTTGCGCTCTTGGCGCCTTTGTGTGAGGCCCTGCATTCTTTCACACCTTCACGGTGAGAAGAGGCGGCGATGATGTTGGGTGACCGGGCGTAGCGAGGTCTCTGGTTGGGCGAGGCAAATGATAACCGAGGGTACCCAGCGCGAATCCCGCCTCATGAAGGAAATGGGCCAGCGGGTGTGTCGAGGCCGTCACACCGTTGATCCTGCCGATCAGCAACCCGCGGCGGCGGTCGCGTGCCAAGCCGCGCTCGCGGTCAGCGGCAGCCAGCGCCTGTTCGCGTTCCGCGCGGCGCTGCAAAGCCTCGGCGATGGCGCGTGCTGCATGCGAACGGCCCGGCTCAGACTCCGGCAGGAATACCTGAAGCTCGGGATTGCCACTGCGCAGATAAGCGGCCAGATCTCCGTTCACCAAAATAACGCTTGCACCCGGAATGCGGGAAAGTGCCACCTCACTCGCGGGCCACTTCAGGAGAGCGCCCCAAGGGTTCGCGGGGTCGGTTGCCACCAGTTCGAGCACCTCCGGCGCCTCGGCAGCGTCCGGTTCACGCGCGAGCAAGCGCAGAAGTTCGAGCGCCGCCGGTTCCGCGAATTGCGTGGCGCCGAGTCCCGCCACGAACATTCCACGCCGCA
>JASHYZ010000454.1 GCA_030042795.1 Terriglobia bacterium
ACGGCTGGCGTGACCGAGAGCGCGGCCGGGCAGTATTGCCCACCAGCGTTCGAGTTCTCTTCAGGAAAGATCATGGGAATCACCGTCTTTGTGGGGTGGGTTGGTAGGGCCGACCCTTGAATCGGCCTTGACCCGGGCAAGCCCCAGCCCCTACTGGGCGGCGACGGCTGTTTTTCGACCCCTGTGTTACTAACGTCCACTTTCTTCTCGGGCCGCGAAGATTTTCACCTTGTGCTTGAATGCAGCTCACAACGTCTCCGACGCACAGAGGGCACCGAGGCCTTCGGTTGGGTTGCGGCCCAAGGCCGCGCTAGACTAACAGTTCGTTGAAAAACTCGTCCAAACTGTCATTCCGAGGAGCCGCCGGCGACGAGGAATCTCGTAGTTCCTTTAGTTTCAAAGCGAGATTCCTCGCTTCGCTCGGAATGACACAGTTCCGAAGTGTTTTTCAACAACCTGCTAGGCCGCGGATTCCCGCTCCCCGCCTTCGCGGGGACAGGCCTGGCGGGAATGACGCCGGCGGGGTAGAGCCTGCAATGCGGCGGCGCCACCCCCGCGTGGGCCGGGGTCCATAGCAGGCAAAGGCCCAGCGCCGGTTCTCACACGTTTTCCCGGAGCTCCGCGCGTTGCCTGCGGTGCGCCTTCAGTTCTGTTTCAAACGCGGAGTAATCTGCCAAAGGTAGGAGCGCGGACTCCGCGTGGCGGAGTCCGCTGGGGAGCTCTGTGATCTTGATTAGGAACGGCGCCGGGGCGGCGCCATCCTCGTCTATTTAAGCGGTTGTTGCCTTATCAAAACTGGCGATGGCTTTGGCTTCGTCGTCGTGCACGTCAAACACGGTGAGAAGTTTTGTGATTTGCAGAAGGTCATGCACCTTCTTGGTGAGGTTGAGCAGCTTCAACTGCCCGCCATGATTCGAAACCGCCGTAAATCCGCTCACCAACTCGCCGATTCCAGAGCTGTCAATGTACGTCACTTCCGCCAAGTTGAGCAACATCTTGGTGTGGCCCTTGGCGAGCAAATCGCGAATGAGATCCCGCAACTGGCTGCACCCCTCCCCCAGGGTGATTCTGCCGCTTAGGTCAACGACAGTAACTGAATTAACTTGGCGTGTTGTGGCCTTCATGCTCACGGTGCAATCCTCCTTGATTTGGGTCCGTATGAGGCTGTCTCAACTTCACCATGGTGACCTCGGTTCCCCCTCCGGGGACCTGGGTTACCTGGAAGTCGTCCATAAACGAGCGGATCAAAAATATACCACGGCCTGAGACCTTCAGGAGGTTTTCGGGTTCCAAGGGGTGCGGAATTCCACTGATGTCGAAGCCCGTTCCTTGGTCCCGAACCCGGATCTCAAACCGGTCGTCGAAAATTCGAAATTGCAGCCAGACGCGCTTTCCCGGATCGTTCTTGTTACCGTGCCAGATGGCATTGATCATCGACTCGTGCACGGCCATGCCGATCTTGTGCTGCTCTTCTTCATCGAAACCGAGGCTGGTGCAGACGCGTTGGACAATCTCCTCGGCTGCTTCGACGTTTCTCAAGTCGCTTTCGTAAACAACCTCGATGACGCTTGTATCTGAAGTGTCAGCCTTCATGAGTTTGCCGGTCCGTCGAAGCCGGTTCCAACGTACTCCGACCGCCAGTCGCGAGTCAATAACGTTATGGCGCCGCAATCCCCCCACCCCACATTCTGTTCTCTGTTCCCCACCCTCCCGATCATCTAACTCAATAATTAAAGGACTATAAGGGTATGCTCGCCGCGTGTCAACCTAATCTCGTTCTTGGTAGTGGGTCACTTTGAATTCTCTCCGGCATTTCGTTGCCTGTCATTCCCGCGTAAGCGGGAAATCCAGGCTATAAGACGCATCTCTCTCTGTGGATTCCCGCCTTCGCGGGAATGACAGGGGAACCTGCCGAGAGAGAATTTTGACTGACCCACTACCTCGTTGTTGCCCTCCCAGTTCCCATGGGCAAAAGCCAGGGGCTTTAGGATTGCTGGCCCCTCAAAGCGGCCGGTTGCCATCCTCGCGAGTCAGCGGAGCGGAGATTGCTCCTCACCCGTCTTGCTCCGCTCGCCACCCTCTTCCTGAAAAGCTGTGAAAAATTCGGGTCTGTCATGCTAAGCATCCCTGCATTTCCTTGAAAAAACAAATGCCGAGATCCTTTGCTTCGCTCAGGATGACACGTCACCGTGATTTCTTCACACCTTCTGAGGAGAGGGTGGCGAGCGGAGCGAGACGAGTAAGGGGGGTCACAATCCTTGCCGGTCAGTTCTACTCTTCCACCCACCATCTTGTTGATTCTGAATAATATTCCCAGTTTGTTCGTACTTCCGGTACCTCTGCGGCCTCACGGATGGCGCCTCCGAGCGGCATGGTCTGGAAGTCAATGCCACACGTCACTGCGTCTCGGTCTTGCGGCGGCGGATGTAAGCCGGCACCTCCAGGTCCTCCGGCGACGCTTCAACCACCACTTCGGGCGGCGGAGCATCGACGGGCAGCTTCTCCCGCTTGTGCACCGCGTTCCGCAGACTCTGCTGAACGGTCTTTGCGGCGATCGATAGCGTTGGGACTCTCGCCAAGCCGAGCTTCTCAGACTTGATTCCGGTGGCAATCACCGTTACCTTTACGGCATCGCCCATCGACTCGTCGAGAACCGCGCCGAAGATGATGTTGGCATTGTCCGCCGCGGCCTGTTGCACAATCGTAGACGCCTCGTGAACCTCGTGCAGAGTCAG
>JASHYZ010000455.1 GCA_030042795.1 Terriglobia bacterium
ACTAGTGCTTGGTTGCGCTAATTCGTGGACCATTGGCTGAGCGACGGACACTTGAATTTCACGACAGCCTGGCGCTCTTTCCGCGGTACCCGAACTTATTCAACTTAGGACTAGTGGCCGTGCGTGAAAGGGCCGTTGTGTACACGGTTGAGGCAATCCGGCAACGGACTCGTCTTTGGCCGAGTTACGTCTTATTCGCGACGGCGCTCGGCGTCTACGGCGTTGCGAGGAGCCAGAGCGGCAATGAGCGTCCCGCTGCGATTGCCGCGCCTGATATCGAAGCGCACTTGGGCGCGGGTTACACCGATCTTAAGGACGATCGTTACCTCGAGGCAGCGCGTGAGTTCCACGCCGCGCTCGCTCTTGACCCCAGGCTGACGATGCGGGCGCGGTTTCCTCTCGCCGTAGCGCTTTTCGAATCCCAACAGTTCAGCGAGGCGCACAAGCAGTTTGAGACCGTTCGCGCTGAGGCAGGTGGTCTGCCGAGCGTCATGTATTACCTGGGGCGGCTGGACCTCCTGGGAGGGAACTTAGACAGCGCGATTCGGAGCCTTACGCTGGCAGCCGCGAAGCCGCCTTTTCCGGACACCGCCTACTATCTTGGATCGGCTTACCTCAAGAAGGGTGATCTGCCAACAGCCGAGAAGTGGTTACAAACGGCCGCTGAACTTAGCCCGGAGGATTTCCACGTCCGAGAGCGTTTGGCAGCTTTGTATCGCCAGGAAGGAAAGACCGCGGAGGCGGAGCAATCCGTCACTCAAGCGGAGGCATTGCGCGGGCATGACGCAGAAGTCAGCCAGGACAGACTTGAGTGCGCCCAAGCGCTACAAGACCGTCCAATCGGCGACGCCCACGCTGTTTGCGAGAAACTCGACAACCCCAATGATCCTGATGAACTGACCATGCTGGGCACGCTGTACGGCCAGCACGGCGATTACGAGGCGGCTCTGAAGCCTTTGCGTCGTGCTGCGGAGCTGGATCCCCATTCGCCACAGATGCAGTACAACCTGGCTCTCGCCTGCTTTCGCCTGAAACACTATGAAGAAACGCGCGCGGCGCTGGCGCCCGCAATGAAGCAATGGCCGGACTTACCCCAGTTGAATGCCCTGATGGGCGTCGTCCTTTACCGCCTGGGCGACGACGACGGAGCCTACCAGATGCTCAGCCGCGCCCACGACCTCAGCCCGCAGGACGACAGCAGCGCCCGGTTTCTCTACGAGGTCTCAATGGTCCTGGCTGAGAAAACTGCAGCGGATAAGGACTACACCAGTTCCTTGCTGTACTTACGTACCGCCGCCGGACTTCGCCCCAAGGATCCGGAGCCCCACCGGCGCATGGCAGAAGTTTACAACCTTACGGGTCAAGGGCAACGTGCGTCAGTGGAGCGTCAGGAAGCAGACCGTCTCACGGCTATGAGTTTCCCCACTTCACGATAGAACACTGCAATAAGGGAAGGGGTTCATGATGCGCGCATTCAGATTGATGCTCCTCAGCGTCTGTTGTATCGTGGCCGCTGCCTCGACTCTCTTCGCCCAATCTACAGGCACTCTGCTCGGTACAGTCACCGATGCTAGTGGTGGCGCCATCCCGGGCGCTACAGTCACCGTCTTGGATCAAGACACGGGCGTTGCGCGCACTCTTCAGACCGACGCCAGCGGAGAATATCGCGTGCCTTTCCTGGCGATCGGCCATTACACCATCCGGGTAAGTAACTCAGGATTTGCTGAGGCCTCGCAAAAGGACATTAGTTTGCAGGTAGACGAGAATCGTGAGGTGGACTTCACCCTGCAGGCGGCAACCGTCCATCAGGAGGTTCAAGTCTCAGCCACCGCCGTGGCGGTTGAAGCCACCAACTCTACCCTCGGCCAGGTGATCAACTCGCAGCAGGTGGCCGAGCTTCCGCTGAATGGCAGGGATTTCGTGCAACTGGCCACGCTCGCGCCAGGGACCGTCAAGGAGACAAATCCCACAAGCTTCTTCAACGGCGGCGCCAGCAGTGAGGTTTCGATTCGCGGGTCTTTTTCACTCTCCGTAGGCGGGTCGCGCGCCAACAGCACGGACTGGCTTTACGACGGGGTTGACAACAACGAGCTCACGGCCGGTGGAATCGCCATTCTGCCTTCGATTGACGCCATCAATGAGTTTAAGGTGCTTACTAACGATTATTCCGCCGAGTACGGTACGCGTGGCGGCCCCACGGTGCTGATCACCACCAAGTCCGGTACCAACGACTTTCACGGCACGCTGTTCGAATTCTTGCGCAACACCGACTTGGACGCGCGCAGCTTCTTTGACGTCAACCGGGCGGAGTTCAAGGAAAATGAGTTCGGAGGATCGCTGGGCGGACCGATCAAGAAGGACAAGACCTTTTTCTTTGTCGATTATCAGGGCCGAAGACTCCTGCAAGGTATCACCACGGTGGGAACCATCCCGACGCCTGCGATGCTTTCCGGCGACTTCTCGGTGGACGAGGCCGCCGGCATACAGCTTTATAATCCCTATGGAGCCGGCGGCTCGACCCCGTTCAGCGGTGAGGTGTTCGGCAGTAACGTTCCCTTCATGTGCGACTCTTCCGGCAATCCCTTACCCACGAACGCACAAGGGCAGCAGGCGGCAGGCACGCCGTGCGACAAGATCCCTTCAAGCCTCATCGATCCGATTTCCGCCAAACTGGCTGCTCTATACCCCGCGCCCAACGTGCCGGGCACGCTCGTCGGAGATTACGTGGCCGCTCCCGCCAAGAGTCTCAAGGAGGG
>JASHYZ010000456.1 GCA_030042795.1 Terriglobia bacterium
AGTATGCTTTGCACCAATTCGTGAGCTTTTCCGCATTGATGGGGTCGGGATCGACGCCCACAATCACCTCGGCAAACAATGCTTCACGAAAGCTGTAGGCGGTGTCGTTCCTGCCGACGTCCTGTGCCGCGCCGTTGACGGGGTAAAGATGCATGGTCGACAGCATCGTGGGGATCTTGGAGCCGTGTTCGACGTGCCGGGCGATGGCTTCATCGGTCAGTTCGATGAAGTTGTCGGCTCGCCAGTACCATTGCAGGCCGGGCACGAAGAGCGGATCGAACATGCTCTGCACGACGGGAAACGGCGCGGGGCCGACGTGGTCGAACAGGGGCTTGCCCAAGGCCCGCATCGGCTTGAGCGCCGTCTCGGTCTGTTCGGCAGAGCCCGTGCTGCACCACACGATGCCGCACACCTTCTTGAGGTGAAGGTTCTCGGGGAACAGAGGAACGGGAGGAATCACCAGAAATGCAAAGAAGCCATTCACCTCTCGGGGCGTGTCGAGGATGAATTGCCGGTAGGCCTTAAGAATATCGGCAGCCTCCTCGATGGGCCAGAACGTGGGGCCGAAATGAACCATGCTGACCGGATGGAGGCGGTACTCGAACGAGGTGACCACGCCGAAATTGCCGCCGCCCCCGCGTACGGCCCAGAAAAGGTCGGAGTTCTGATTCGCATCGGCTGTTACAAAGCGACCATCCGCTAGCACCATGTCTACGGAAAACAGATTATCAATGGTCAAGCCGTACCGGCGGGAGAGGTAGCCGATCCCGCCTCCCAGGGTGAGGCCGGCCACACCCGTGGTGGAAATGAATCCGGAGGGAGTGGCCATGCCGAACGCGTGCGTGGCGTGGTCCACATCTCCCCATACGCACCCCGCGCCGACGCGGACGGTGCGTGCGGCCGGGTCCACGCGGACACCCTTAAGGCGCGAGAGGTCCACCACCAAGCCGCCGTCACAGGTGCCGAGCCCACCACCGTTATGGCCGCCGCCACGAATGGCTGTCAGCAATTCGTTTTCACGTCCAAATTGCACTGCGCTCATAACGTCGGCCACGTCGGCGCAGCGCGCGATAAGCTTGGGCCGCTTGTCAATCATTCCGTTGTACACTTTGCGCGCCGAATCATAGGCAGCATCGGAAGGCTGGATGAGCTCTCCGCGGAAGGAACTGCGCAACTGGTCGATAGATTGTGCAGGCATACGATCATCTCCTTTTTGGAAGTTGGTTGATCTTGCGTTGCCGGCGGAGCCGGCGCTTTCCGTGGCCCATGTGGACTCGGATGGACTGCAATGAAGTGAACCTGAACCGCGGAGCTCCGCAGTTTCGCGCGCGACTGCAAACAAACACGGGCAGCGACCCCTACGAGCGGCGCAACAGCTTCTGTCTTACACTGGCTATTTGCGCTGGACGTGAAGGAGAAGCAGAAGGCTCCTCGCGGATTTCAGTGCAGGAGCGCCCCGTATTGCCACTGGGGAGTTGTAAGGTTCTTGCCTGAACGATGGTGTCAGGCAGGTGGGAGAAACACTGCCACGAGTTTCGAAAACTGAAATCCGTTCCAGTAACTCTTTTTGACAGAGGACTGGAACGTCGCCGTCGTTCGAGATGTCGTCACTGAGGCTCAGGCATTCCGGCAGCTCTCGGGTCATCACACCCAGGGCCGCGAATAGCGTCAGCAGCAAAAGAGGCATTTTCCAGCGCTTCGACATTGCGCAAAACTCTAGCAAGTTCGGTATCTGGGGTCAAGATGTTACGCATTCGTTATTGCCTCCGAGTTGCGAGGATGGTGTGAGGAAATACGCTAAAGCTCAGCTTGTCGTTGGCCAAACGGTGGTTGCAGTTTGGAATAGGACTGCCGCTGCAGTTCTGTGGGTGCAGTCCGAACTCCAAAGTGCTACGAAACCCGGTGGGTGATCCTGCGCTCGTGATGGCGCTGAGACACGAATCCCGCAACGAAGAACAGAAGTGCCGGTGCGGCAACCAAGAAGAAAAACGGACCTCGGGGCAAGCGTCCTGAGGTGAGCAGATTCCAGGCGTAGAACGCGATGAGACATCCCAACGCCATGAACCCCCGCCTTCCTCGTGATGCCATGCCACAACCAGCCCGATAATCACCCCGATAGGCGCATTCGTGTCTTTTGGGAATTATCAGAAACTGTCTCCAGAAATTCTCAACAACTGTCTCCGCTCACAAGCCTTGCCCGATTTCTCGGCGCTCAGCGATGTATAATGCGTATCGCGCTATGAATCTTCCTCAGGTTTCGCGTCACAGGGCATCGCGAACTTTTTCGAAGAGCGCCTGCGTTGCGGTCCGGCTTGTGCTCATTGTGGTGGCGCTGACCGCGCTTTCGGGCCGGCACTCCGCTCGCGTTCTTTGCGCGGCCGCCTCCGGCAGCTTCGCGGCCGCCGTGGCGCCAGCGCAAGCCAACATTACGAGCGCCGAAGTTCAACGCCTGCGCAACCTCGGCAAGGCCTATTACGAGCAGGGCAAATATGACGACGCGGTGGCGCAGTTTGAGAAGGTGGTAGGCTCGGGGAAAACCTTTCCCACGGATCATCTTGATTTGGGGCTTGCCCTCCTGCAGGACAACCAGCTCGATCAGGCTCTTGGTGAGCTCACTACCGCTCTGCAGATGGAGCCGAAGCTCCTCGCCATCCACTACAACCTTGGTGTTCT
>JASHYZ010000457.1 GCA_030042795.1 Terriglobia bacterium
CCCCGCTCGGGAATGGGTGTCGACGCGGCGGACTTCTACGACGACGGGTGGCAGGACTTGTTTGTGGCCAACATCGATCAAGAGATTTTCTCAATCTACCGCAACAACCACGACGAAACGTTCAACGACGAAGCCTGGAAGGCAGGTATTGGCCCGGTGACGCGCATGTTGAGCGGCTGGGGGGCAAAATTCTTTGACTACGACAACGACGGGTTGATGGACCTGATCCTGGCCAACGGCCACCCCGATGATCTCATTGACTTGCGCAGCCGCGGGGTGACTTACCGCGAGCCTATGGTTCTGTTCCACAACGAAGGCGGCGGAAAGTTGGTCGACGTCAGCCCCGAGAGCGGCGAGGTGTTCAAGAAACGTATTGCCGCC
Source organism: Terriglobia bacterium (assembly GCA_030042795.1). Next base: position 382 of record JASHYZ010000457.1, read on the forward strand.
CGCGGCCTGGCCGTAGGCGACTTGAACAATGACGGCTATCCGGACGTCCTCGTGGGCGTGAATGGCGGGGCTCCCTTGCTCCTCTATAACAACGCGGAGAGTAAGAATCACTGGCTAGGTCTGAACCTGGTGGGAACCACTGCCAATCCGGCGGCGATCGGGACGGTCATCAAGTGGAGCGTAGGAGGCAAGGTCCACACCCGCTTGAAGAATGCCGGCGGAAGTTTCATGTCAAGTCATGATCCGCGTGAAATCCTGGGGTTGGGCAAGGCCGACAAGGTTGATTGGATCGAGATTCACTGGGCGCGCCCAAGCCGGCGGGTTGACCGCTTCACGTCATTGCCCATCGACCGGTACATTACAGTTGTGGAGGGAAAGGGAATTACAGGGTAGAGATGAGAGACGAGAGACAAAAAACAAGAGAGGAGAAGCGAGGGGCGGAAGGCAGGAGCCGGGCCTTGTCACTTGTCTCTCGTCTCTTGTCTCTCGTCTCTTGTCTCCCGCCTCTGCTCTTGCTGACGGTCGCTGTCGTAGCCCCCGCGCGCCCCCAGACGCCTGACGACGCGATGGCGGTTGTCCAGCACGCCTACCAGTTGCAGGAACAAGGCGACTACGCTGCGGCGGCGGACGCCTACCGCGCCTTTCTGAAGCTTCGCCCCGACGAGGCTGGCGCGCACTCCAATCTTGGCGCCGTGCTGGTGAAACTGGGCCACTACCAGGAAGCGATTGCCGAGTACCAGACCGCAGAGAAACTGCTGCCCGGCGACCCGCGAATTGGGCTGAATCTGGCTTTGGCCTACGAAAAGAGCGGGCGGTTGCAGGAGGCAGCCAACAAGCTGGAATCGGTGCACGCGGCTGCGCCACAGGAAAAGCAAGTAACGTTGTTGTTGGCTGATTGCAATCTGCAACTGGGCGAGAACGGCCGCGTGATTGAGCTTCTTCAGCCACTCGAACAAGACGACCCAAGCGACTTGGCCATTGCGTACATGCTGGGGACGGCGTTGATCCGCAAGCAGCGAATTGCGGAGGGAGAGGTCCTCCTCGATCGTATCCTGCGCAACGGCGACAGCCCGGAGGCGCGCTTTCTTATGGGAACCCGGTTTTATGAGTCAGGCGACTATCCGGCCGCCGTGAAGGAGCTCGCGGGCGCCGTCGAGTTGAATCCGAAGCTGCCTCAGCTTCAGTCCTATTATGGGCTGGCGCTTCTCAATACCGGTGATCCGGACGCTGCCGCTGCGGCTTTCCACCGGGAGTTGGCCGAGAATCCCAACGATTACACGTCCAACCTGGCGCTGGGGCAAATCCTCACCGTCGCGAGGCATTTCGATGACGCCATGCTGTTGCTCGAACGCGCACTCCTCGCGCGTCCTCAATCCGCAGAGGCGATGCTAGCTTTGGGAGAGTGCTTAAGTGGCGTCGGCCAGCTTCAAGAAGCGCGCGAACGTCTCGAGGCAGTGGTGCAAGCAGCTCCCACGTCGCTTGAAGCTCATCAGGCACTGCTTTCGGTTTACATGCGGCTTGGCTTGTCGTCAGAAGAGGCCCGCGAGCGCGCTACCGTCGACCGGCTTCAAGTGGCGTCGAACAGCGGTGGTCCCACGATCCAAGCGATGGCGCCCGATTTTGAACTGGCGGACGCCGCCGGCAAGAACGCAGTGCGGCTGAGCGGTTTCAGGGGTAAAAGTCCCGTGGTGCTGGTGTTCGGCAGCTACACGTGCCCGAATTTCCGCGACTCGGCCGGCGCGCTGAATACCCTGTATCAACGCTATGGCCGCCAAGCGCCGTTCTTCCTGGTTTACATTCGGGAAGCGCACGCGGCGGGCGACTGGCAGAGTACGCGCAACGAAAGGGAAGGAGTGACCCTCGATCCCGCCAAGACGATGGAGGAAAAAGAGGGACACGCGGCCATGTGCAGCCTCAAACTGCACCTGCAATTCCCGGCCTTGGTGGACAAAATGGACGGAAAGGTGGAAGCTGCCTACGCGGCCTGGCCCAGCCGCGCCTTCGTGATTGGAACCGATGGCCGCGTCCTTTACAGCACTCGGCTTACGCAACTGGACTTTCGCGCTGAGGACATGGAATCCGCGCTCCGCGCCGCGATCGCGAAGAAGTAGAGCATCAGTTAGCCGCAAAGGAAAGCGCACCACAGAGGGCACAGAGAACACGGAGAAAACCTCTGTGGCCCTCTGTGATGAAAATCTTCTTTTAGTTGCGGCCAAAGGCCGCGCCAGGGTGAATTTTCTTTGATCGTGGCCACGGGCCAGCTTTAGGGATCGAACGGCCGGCAGCTCCGCAATAGGAAGGCAGTTATGAAAAAGTCTCTTCGGACTGTGTTAGGCTGCGCTGCCGCAGCCGCCCTCTGCTTTACGGCCGGCGTCGCTAGCCAACAATCCCAAGCACCTGCTTCGCCGGAATCCTCAGTACAGGCCCGCACTGAAGAAGTCCTGCTTGATGTGGTGGTGCGTGACAAGAAAGGTCACCTTGTAACCGACCTGAAGCCGGAAGACTTCCACATCCTCGATAACGGCGAACCTAGAGCCATCAAATCTTTCCGGTTGGTGCAGGGTGGGGAGACCATTAGCGGAAACGGCACGCGAACCCAACTTGATCCGCTGCGTCAGATTCGTCTGGTCACTCTGATCTTTCAGTGTTTCAATACAGAATCCTTGCGGCTCGCCCACGACGCGGCCGTGGACCTGCTTAAGGGTGAACTTCCCCAGAACGTATATGTGGCTGTAATGACCATCGATCATAAGCTGGAGGTCCTGCAGCCCTTCACCAATGATCCCGATCTGCTGCGCAAGGCAATCGACCGCGCGACCCGTAGCGGGACCGCCGATTTTTCGAAAGACACTGAAACGGTGCAAAGGCAGCTTCAGGATATCCTGGGTCCCAATACTACCGGCGCGCAGTCTACTCAGGAACAAGTCAACAACATGTCCACGACGAACCACAACCCTGCGCAGCAGGCCATGGCCCAGATGCTGCTGGAGATGATCGAAACCGAACAGAGCAACGCCATGGCGCAGGGCGGCCGGACGTCGATTTACGCGCTGCTGGACGCCGTAAAGGAGCAATATCGTCTGCCGGGAAGGAAGACCATTCTTTACTTC
>JASHYZ010000458.1 GCA_030042795.1 Terriglobia bacterium
GATCCCAGTCAATGCGCCTTTGCGGCCCGCAGTAAAGGAGAACGGAACCCCGATGAGCCCCACCACGAAGGCGATCAGCGGGTAGGAAAACTTCCGGTCAAGCTGAACAGAGAGGGGGACCACGTCAAAGCCGCTCTCCTTCAACTCGCGAATATAATTCCGAAGCTCAACAGCACTCATCTGGACAGAAGTCTTCACCTCTTTCTTGAAGTATTCCGGGGGCTCAACCAACTCGCCGAAGGTGTCTACTGCGAAAGTGCGGTAACCAGAAACCTTGCTGCCCTGAAGATCACGCACCCAACCATCCTCGAGCACCCACCCAGGCATGTGCGGTTCCCAGAAAGCCCGTTCGGCGTAGACGCGGCGGGTTAGGTGGAAAGTCGTGGGATCAAATTCAAACACCGACAGATTGGCGAAGACGTTGTGATTTGGATCAAAGAAGCGATAGTTGTAGATGCTGCCCGACTTACCGAAAATCCACTGGAGGTCAGGCGTGCGGTAGGTTTGGGCCGGCCGACCTTTGATCTCATTGCGATAGGCGCTCTGCCGCTGGTTGGTTTCGGGAAGGTACTGATCTCCGAGCACAAACATTCCGGCGCTCAGCAGGCCGGCAACGGCCAGTACGGGAAACGAAAGCCGGTATAGGCTCACGCCCACAGCCTTAATGGCTGTAATCTGACTGGTCTTCGTCAGTAGACTGAAGTTCACGAGCGTGGCCACCAGCACTGTCAGCGGCAGCATGAGATAGACGACGTAAGGGCACAGGTAGCGGAAGTACTCGAGAACCAGCGCCAGCCCGGCATGATTGCGGACGATATCACCCAGAAGCTGGAAGAAGTCAAACACCATGTAAACACCTACGAAAGTGACCAACAGCAAGGCGAAGTAGAGGAACCACCCGCGCATCACATACACATCGAGGATCTGAAAGAAGCGGCTGCCCGGAGTCCGTAGCCTCGGTGACGCCCCTACCGAGACAGGCCGTGGCCGCTGCCAAACCTTGGTGAAGCTGCGGCCGGCATCTTCGAACCACTCCAGAACGCGCTGAAAGAGCGAGCGCACGCGGCGCATGCGAACGATCATCAGCACACCGGCAATGGCGAACACGAGATTCGCCGCCCACAGACCCACAATCGGAGCGAGGCGTCCTTCCTTTGCCAGGTTGGTGCCGAAAGCCATCATGATGTAATAGAGAAAAACCAACAGAATGGTCACCATGACGCCCACGGCTTTACCGCCCTTGCGGCTGAACATGCCGAGAGGAATGCCCACCAGCGCGAATACTAGCGAGGCCACCGGAAGTGCCAGGCGATAATTCAGCTCCACCTGAGCGGTCCGGCGCTGAAGAGGGTCAGAAGAGCGGGTAGCGATCTGAAAAAGAGCTTCCGCCGGTTGCATGGTGGGTGATCGTGGCTGGGCGGTGGTATCGGCGCTCGGCGGCGGTGGCAGCGGGATGTCTGTCGCGGTGAAGGCCGTCACGGAATAACGCGCCGGATCCTGAGGATCGATCTCATGCATTGCTCCACGTTCAAGGTGGAGCACCAAGGCGCCGTCACGGGTATCGTTGACAAGAGCGCCTGTTTCCGCTAAGGTCACTTTCGGTCCACCCGTGGCGTCTCCTCCGGTTTCCGCGATGAAGACGTTCCGCCAGTGGTTTCGCGTGATGTCCTGGATGTAGAGGAGCCTGCCGGGAAACTGTTCGATGAAGACGCGTGGCTGGATTTCGTAAGCAACCTGGCTGTTCCGGATTTCCGCTTCCTTCCGGATGAGTTCCAGATTGGACCTCGGCGCCAGGTATAGGCTCATGGCCGAAGCCAGAAGCCATCCAGCCACGGCATAGGCGATCACAGGCCCGGCGAAGCGGCTTACCCCTATGCCGACCGCGCGCGCAGCGATCACCTCGCCGTCGGCGGCCAAACGGCTAAGGCCCAGCAACACACCCACGAGCACGGACATCGGAATCGTGAGTACCAGGATTTCCGGCACCGGGGCCAGGAACAGGAGCAAGATTGTCAGCGCAGACAAGTTGCGCCGCGCCACAACCTCCAGCAGTTGATTCATGCGCGGAATGTAGATGATGAAGGTGAAGACGAGGAGCCCGATGAATGAGTACGAAGCAATTTCTTTCAGGATGTATCGGGTCAAGATCCGCATGGTTCAGACGAAAAAGCCGCGCCGGCCGAACCATTCATGCTAGCACAAGCACTAATTTCTGAGAGAGAACGTACAGGCTTCATGGCCCCAACTTATCTGATGCTGCTTTGGCATCAACATCAGCCCTACTATAAAGATCTCGTTGAAGATCGATACACTATGCCGTGGGTGCGGCTCCATGCCCTCAAGGATTATTACGGTATGGTGGCGGAACTCCGCGCCTTTCCCGCCGTGCACGTCACCTTCAATCTGGTGCCTTCGCTTGTGGCCCAACTTGAAGACTACGCACAAGGAAAAGCAAATGAAGAGGCATTTGACGTGGCGTTCAAGCCCGCGGCCGAGATCAGCCTGCCGGAGCGGGAGCGTCTGCTCCATTATGCTTTTCAGGTGAACCGTGAAAACCTGCTCTATCGTTATCCGCGGTTCCGCGCACTATTCGAAAAGGCAAACCCTGGGGAGCTCGGCACGCGCCTCGCAGCGGCACTTTCGGAAGCCGAACTGCACGATCTTCAGGTGTTGTCCCAACTTGCTTGGTTCGAGGAGACGTGGCTCACTTCAGACGCTGAGGTGAGCCGACTTGTCAGGAAAGGACAGGGATTCAACGAAGCGGACAAGAGGATCCTACGCAGGAAGGAGCAGGAACTATTTCAAGCAGTGCTTCAAGAGCATCGAGCCGCTCTGGAGCGCGGACAGATCGAGATCTCAACCTCCCCCTTTTATCACCCGATCCTGCCGCTGCTCTGCGACTCAGATGTAGCGCTTCAGTCTCACCCGGGCATTCGGTTACCTCGTCGCCGCTTCCGGCACCCGGAGGACGCCGCGGGTCAACTTCGGGCGGCTCGCGAACTCCACCGGCGAGTTTTCGGCTGGGAGCCCGCTGGACTCTGGCCCAGCGAGGGTAGCGTTTCGGACGAGGCATTGGGACTGGCTGCAAGTTTGGGCTTTCACTGGGCCGCCACGGATGAGGGCGTGCTCGGCCGGTCGCTTGGCATCGGGTTTGCACGCCAGTCTGATGGTTCGGTCTGGGGCGGCCACGAGCTCTATCGCCCTCACCGCTTGGAGACACCGAACGGTCCCATCTCGCTGTTCTTCCGTGACCATGAGATCTCTGATTTGATCAGCTTCGTCTATTCGGGCATGTCACCCGAGTCTGCGGCAGGCTCCTTGATGGATAGAATCCGGCGGGCTGGTCGCAGCACGGGAGATCGCCCGGCGGTGGTTTCGATCGTCTTGGATGGTGAGAACGCCTGGGAGTTCTATCGCGAAAACGGCCGGCCGTTCTTCCGGGCGTTCTACGGCATGTTGGCTCGCGATACCGATGTGCGCGCAGTGACGGCGAGCGAAGCTCTGCAGAAGGTCGAGCCCGGACGCATCTCTCACGTCGTGCCGGGTTCGTGGATCAACGCCAACTTTGACGTTTGGATTGGCGCAGACGAAGACAATCGAGCCTGGGACCTGCTCTCGAACGCCCGCGACTTCTTTAACGAGCACTCGGCAAAGCCCGGCTTAGATCCCGAAAAGGTGCGCTTAGCTGAGCAGGAACTGTGGGTGGCCGAAGGCAGCGACTGGTGCTGGTGGTACGGGCCCGAGCACTCCACGGCCAACGACGAGGAATTCGACTGGCTTTATCGCAAGCATCTGAGTAACGTCTACCGCCTGCTGGGGGCGTCAGCCCCGGACGAGCTGGCGATTCCTGTGAAGCGTCCGCGCGGGGCAGCCCACAACATTGAGCCGGCGGACGAGGTCAAAGCCGTAATCGACGGCATGGTGACCAATTATTTCGAGTGGCTGGGCGCTGGGGTCTACACCCCGGCAGCGACTTCCGGATCAATGCATGGGCCTACCCCCGCACTCGATAGGGTGCATTATGGCCACAGCGACTCAGTGTTCTTCCTTCGTCTGGACCTCAACCGTGTGTTCCTGCAGTCTCATCCTGAATTCACAATCCGCGTCAGGCTTGAGGGTGCAAGCAGGCTGCGTGTGAATGCACACATTCGCCACGGCGAGCTGCGCCAGACCGAATTGTGGGCAAATGATGTGCCTGTGCCTCGCGAGAGCTTGGGCGACAAATTTGAGATCGCGCTCGGCAGGATTTTGGAATTGAGAGCTGCTTACAACCTCTTCGGCCTTGAGACGGACAAATACATGCGCACGCAGGTGTCTGTCTGGGAACACGCCATTCCTATTCAAGCTATTCCTCAAGAAGGTTGGCTAAATATTAGTGCCGACAGAGAGTTAGAGTACTGGTAGAGTTACGGTATAGCCTCTACCGGAATCTCTAGCGGGGTGCGGAAACAAGGTCACGGAACTTGTTATTCCGAGCCCGTTCGCTCCTCCGCTGCGAACGGTTCCTTCGCGTTGCTCAAGACAGGCTCTGAGCGCAGCGAAGGAGCTCAGGGTAAACTTTGCGAAGAATCTCGCTCTGAAAGTAAAGAACCACGAGATTCCTCGTCGCCTTCGGCTCCTCGGAATGACAGGTTGGACGAGTTTTTGCGCAGCCTGTTAGATACTTCATCTGCCAGGTTCAACCAATCGGGAACCACGACATCAACGGGATCCGACCCGACGCTGATTGTGGTAACAAGAGGAAACGGCACGCTCGGAACCTTTGCCGACTTCGCGCTGATGGGTGCTGTGCCGAGGACCGCCAAGCTCGAACCAGCCGAATCC
>JASHYZ010000459.1 GCA_030042795.1 Terriglobia bacterium
TACGTCCGCCAGTGGGACCGCGCCTGTGGCAGCCGCATCTTGCCGCTGAACTCGGTCTCAGGAGACGCGGGCCGGCTCTATCACGGCAGCTTCAGCCTGCTGCTGGCCCACGAAGACAAGTCTTATCCCGGCGCCTTCATCGCTTCGATGTCGATTCCGTGGGGAGAATCCAAAGGCGATGAAGACATGGGCGGCTATCATCTGGTGTGGACTCGCGACATGGTGAACAGCGCTACCGGCCTGCTGGCGGCAGGCGACAAGGACACGCCGCTGAGAGCTCTCGTGTACCTCGCCGTCTCGCAGCAAAAGAACGGCGGCTTTCCCCAGAACTTCTGGATTAACGGCCAACCTTACTGGCGAGGCATTCAGCTTGACGAGGTGGCGTTCCCCGTCATGCTGGCCTGGCACCTGCACCATGCGCGGGCGCTCAAGGATTTCGATCCTTATCCCATGGTGCTGCGGGCCGCCAGCTTCCTGGTGCAATACGGCCCGGTGACACAGCAGGAGCGCTGGGAAGAGTCGAGTGGATATTCGCCCTCCACACTGGCCGCCAACATCGCAGCGCTGATTTCGGCCTCGGCCTTCGCGCGCACGCGCGGGGACGGCGATACGGCCCGGTTCTTGGAGGAGTACGCCGACTTCCTCGAATGCCACGTCGACGATTGGACGGTGACCACGCAAGGCACACTCGTGCCCGGAGTGCCGCGGCACTACATCCGGATTCTTCCCGCCAGTGTCGATGACCCTTCGCCTGTGGAAGATCCCAACAATGGTGTGCTGACCCTTGCGAACCAGCCACCTGGAGGACCTTACGAGTACCCGGCGCGCGAGATTGTCGACGCGGGATTCCTGGACCTGGTGCGCTTTGGAATCCGCAAGCCCGATAGCGCGCTGATGAGGGACTCGCTCGCTGTGGTGGATGCCGTGCTCAAGGTGGATACGCCGTCCGGACCCTGCTGGCGCCGTTACAACCACGACGGTTTCGGCCAGCGCGACAATGGCGAGGCCTACGAGGATTGGGGTCGTGGGCGGGCCTGGCCACTGCTGACCGGCGAGCGGGGTCACTACGAGCTTGCTGCCGGCCGCGACCCGAGCCCTTACATTCGCGCCATGGAACACTTCGCCTCAGAAACCGGGTTACTTCCCGAACAGGTCTGGGACGCCCCTGACCTGCCCGAGCATCACATGTTCCTCGGCAAACCGACGGGGGCAGCCATGCCGCTGATGTGGGCGCACGCTGAATACATCAGGCTGCTTCGTTCATCCTTCGATGCCGAGGTGTTTTCCAAGATTCCTGAGGTGGCTGATCGCTACATTGGAGAACGCCGTTCGGTGCGTCCGATTGAGGTATGGAAGTTTAATCGCCAGGTTCGAACCGTGAAGCGCGACCGGCCGCTGCGCGTGATTGCGGGGGCGCCGTTCGAGTTGCACTGGACTTTGGACGAGTGGGCCGACGTTCAGCAAACCCGCTCTCAGATGACCGCGCTGGACCTGGAATGGGCGGATATTCCGGTCCCGGCGCAGCAGCAAGCACCTATCCGTTTCACCCTCTACTGGATTACTGCTGATAAATGGGAAGGGCGGAATTTCGAAGTACGAGTGGTGCCTTAAGACGCGGCGCGGAATGACGCTTTGTGCGGCAGGCCGGAGTGGAACGCGCCACGAACTGACCGCAGAGCGCTCTCGGGTTGGAACCATGAAGGTCCTCGTCACAGGTTCGAGCGGACTTATCGGCTCTGCTCTTGTGCCCAGCCTCTCGGCGGATGGTCATCAGGTTACTCGCCTGGTGCGGCCGAAGACGCGGCCCGGCGCTGAACAGGTGGTTTGGGATCCGGACGCCGGCCGGCTAGATCCCGCAACCATCGAGGGCTTCGATGCCGTGGTGCATCTTGCCGGTGAAAACGTCGCAGGCAGGCGCTGGACCGCCGAACAGAAGAGGCGGCTTCGCGACAGCCGCGTGAAGAGCACGCAACTTCTCGCCGGGACACTCGCCCGGCTCGCGCACCCGCCTCGAACATTAATCTCTGCTTCTGCGGTTGGCTATTACGGCGACCGCGGCGATGAGATCCTCACGGAAGACAGTTCGTCGGGTTCTGATTTTCCGTCCGGTATGTGTCGCGACTGGGAGGAAGCCGCCGAGCTCGCGGTGCGCAGCAACATTCGCGTCGTTAAACTCCGCATCGGCGCGGTGCTCAGCCCAGCGGGCGGCGCGCTGGCCCTGATGCTTCCCTCGTTCAAAGCCGGTCTGGGCGCTGCACTGGGCAGTGGCTGTCAATACATGAGTTGGATTGCGATCGATGATTTAACCGGCGTGATCCAGCATGTACTTTCTAACGAGTCTCTGAGCGGGCCTCTGAACGCCGTGGCGCCGCAACCCGTCACTAATCGCGAGTTCACCAAGACCCTGGGTCGTGTTCTCGGCCGCCCGACTTTCTTGGCGGTGCCATCCTTTGTGCTGCGGATAGCAGTGGGCGAAATCGCTGAAGCACTGCTCCTGGCGAGCCAGCGCGTTCTTCCGGCCCGGCTTCAGTCCTCCGGCTACACCTTTCGCCACTCTGCGTTGGAAGGCGCGCTGCGGCACCTGCTCGGTAAAGCGACCTGACTTCGACGGGCTTGCATCGTTATGGCAATCCTTCGATCTAAAAAAGCAGTGGTCAG
>JASHYZ010000460.1 GCA_030042795.1 Terriglobia bacterium
ATGCAGGCGGCAGCGACCTCGATCACCCCATGATGCGCGCGACGGACCGCTATTGCCGCAGTATCGAGCGGAACACTCCGCTTTCCAAGCCAGCCACCGACAGCACCGATGAGGAAGCGGTGCAGACCTACCTTTCCTACCTTCACCACCGCCGCGCGCATGCCAAAATCGCGCAAAGTCACCAGATTGAGGCGGATGTTGAGAGACAGATCCAGGAGTACAAGTTCGGCAACCCTCTCTGGCAGCAAATGTTCGTCCAGTATTTCAAGTATTACTGGCAATACCCGTACCACAAAGGCGGACAACCCAAGTATCGGTCGTGGCAAGCCGCGGACGCAGGAAAGGGTGACCTCAACTATGGCGTGATCAAGTGGCGCCTGCCTGCCAACGCACGAATCGCAATCGTAGGGGATATCGGAACGGGTACTGATGTGGCGGCCGGGGTACTGTGGACGGCACTGGAATTCAATCCGGACGCAATCCTGCACGTGGGGGACGTTTATTTCTCTGGAACTCCGTTCGAAACGAAACACCGCTTGGTGGAGCTGGTGCGGTCGGTGGCGGGAAAGCAGGGCGTTCCATTCTTTACAGTACCCGGGAACCACGAGTACTTCACCGGAGCCGTCTCATTCCTCAGAGCGCTCGATTCCGGCGACCTTGTCACGGAGCCCGGTCAGCAGCAGGCCGCGAGCTACTTTTGCCTTCAGACGGAAGACAACGGATGGCAATTCCTCGGCCTAGACACCGGCTACAACGGGCATTACATGAATGTTCCCCCGGCAGCCCAGCAGGCAGTGCTACAACGCCTCCATCTCGGGCCCGTTGAGACGCCAAGCGGCGGGGATTCTCACTGGCCGAGCAAGTTTAACCCTTACTTGTCACGCGCTGGTGATGCCGACCTTCCGGTCAAGGATCCCACCTCCACTTCTCCTCAGGTGACACTACGGACGGATGAGGTGACGTGGCATCAGGACAAGCTGGCGAAATTCACCGGCCGGTCGATTCTGCTCTCGCACCATCAGCTCTACTCCGCACTTCAGCAGTGTGGGGTCGATCAGAAGCAAGTGTCGCAGCCGGACGGGTCGTCGAAGCCTGATCCCAGCGACTTCAATCGATTCTGGGTGAATACGGGGTTGTGGAGCCAACTGGGCAACACGTTTGGCGACAAAGTGGCGGCCTGGATCTGGGGTCACGAACACAATTTGGGAATTTACCAGGACAACTATCGCCCTGCCGATTGGCCGGCGAACACGGCCGACGCGCTGCAGATCTTCAAGACCTTACCCAAAGGCCGATGTTGCGGCCACAGCGCAATTCCCGTTCAGGACGTCGAGGCTCCGTACACTCAAAAGTACCCAGTTCCACTCAGAAGCGCGGACCTCAAACTGGCGCTTACAAACGGCTGGTATAACCGCGGGTTTGAACTGATCGAACTTTCTGGGGCAGGTAACCCAGCGCGCATCAGCTATTTCCAGTTGGCCGGCGCAGATCCAACTCCATTGCCGATTCTCGTCGAGCAAATCAAGTAGCCGTTGCGCGAAGTCTGAGAAGCCTCTGAGGTTAACATCAAGTAAAAGGGGACCAGCATGAACGCAATTTACTCCGTCACTACACCTTCAGGTTCAATGTCAGGAAGCCTCACTCGGTGCTGGGGCGAGAGCGGTGCGGGCCTCGCTTCAGGCTACACAAGCATGGTTCCGGTTCAAATCGGGGGTAGGCTTCTCCTCCTTGGCTTCAACAAGGCGACACAGCAGGTGGACGCCTACACTCTTTCCGGGAGCGCCCCCTGGGTGCAGCAAACCCCCAGCAAGGTGACTCTTTCTAAAGGCCCCTGGGACACCCTCACCAGTTTCGTCTTCGGCAACATTCTTTACCTGCTTACCTATCGGGCAGACACCGGCGGGATGGGCTTTTGTAGCCTTTCCAGCGATCTTACCGCGTCGCCGCCCTACGTCTTTGCTCCGTCACACACCACGCCTTCAAGTGGCTTCACTACCGTAGTCCCGTACGTGTCGCTGGGCGCGCAGTACATTTTGGGCTACGACTTCAATACGGGAAGAGTGGAAAACTTCAGTGTGACGGTGGTACCGTCGTCGAGCGGCGGTGTGCCTCCGTTGCTTGCGGTAAATATCTGGTATCACCTGTGGGCTAAGGGTTGGACGCGCTTTTCATTCTTTCAACTGGGCGGGTCAACTTTCTTCTTCAAGATCAACACCGTCAAGCTAAACGTCAACATCGATCACATGCAGGACAACCCAGCCATGGGGAGCATCGAGGTCGGAAGCTACTTAGAGAAACAGTTACCCGACGCGATGACCATCGGCCAATCCGGCCTTGCCGCCATTATTCCCTGGGCGTACGGCGAGCCTTACCTGTTAACTTACATCGCTGCTTCCGGAACCACTGCGGTGTACAAGATTCACTCCGACTGCCTGGGTTGGACGGCGCTGTTTTCACAGACGACTTTCGCGGGCGCCTCTCTCGCGGTTCCTTACCAGATCGGAGATACTTCCTACGTGCTTCTCTACGGAGACAGCACGACGGAGCAATCAAAATGAGCGAAGCCTCTCCTGCACAGGGGGCCGCGCACGACCTCGCGTGGATCAAGCGGGCCTTGCAAACCGCGATTGAGCTGGAATGCTCGACGTTGCCTCTTTATCTCTCCGCGCTGTTCTCGTTGGAGGTCCAGAACTACACCGCATACAACCAGATTCGCAGCGTGGCCATGGAGGAAATGGTGCACATGGCCATCGCAGGCAACCTCCTTGCGGCAGTCGGAGGGACGCCGCAGATTAAGGGGATCAATATTCGCTTCCCGACCCAGGGCTTGCCGGGCGGCGCAGAGCCCGATTTGCATGTGGGGCTGGCGAAGCTCTCAAGGAACCAGCTCCGCAACTTCATGCGCATCGAGGCGCCGGAGTTCCTCCTGCGTCGGATGAAGCGGCACGAAACCTACCCGACCATATCAGCGTTTTACAAGGCCATTCGCCAGGCAATCCTTGACAACGCCGCTGCCGTGGCTGAAGCCGTCAAGGCCGGCGGCACGTCCAACCAGGTTTACGACGACATCGGCTTCGCCCAGATCATCCACACGGAAGGTTCAGATCCCATCCAAACGATAATCAGTGGCATCGACGAAATCCTCGAGCAGGGCGAAGGCGCGTCCGCTAAGACGCTTATCACCCCCAAGGATTACGAGTTGGAGGAGTCGCATTACGCCCGTTTTGCTGAGTTGTACTATGGGGCCACGTACGATGAGCCGCAGCCGCATCTCGAGTTAACGCCGGAGACGGAACACCTCTTCTTCAGGGGCCAACCTACGGGCTGGCCGGCTGTGATCAACACACTTGTCGTTCCGTCCGACGGCTACGCCAAGATCATCGCCCTCGACCCGAATGCCGACGCCGTTACCAAGGATCTCTCCGCTCTGGATTCGGCATTTTC
>JASHYZ010000461.1 GCA_030042795.1 Terriglobia bacterium
GGGTTCCACCGGCCCTCGGCGGGCACGGCGCGGGTGTTGGGTCACGATATTCGCACCGAAACCAAGCGGATTCGCAGCCTCATTGGCTACATGCCGGAGTCCGATTCCTTCATCGCGCACATGACGGCCGTGAGCTTCATTCGCATGATGGCGGAGCTCTCCGGCCTCCCCTCCGAGGCCGCGCTGGAGCGCGCCCATGAGGCGCTGTTCTACGTGGGCCTCGGTGAAGCGCGTTACCGCAAGCTGCGCACTTATTCGCTGGGCATGAAACAACTCGCTAAGCTTGCGCAGGCCATCGCGCACGGCCCCAAGCTGCTCATCCTCGACGAGCCCACCAACGGTCTTGATCCTCCGGCGCGCCAGCGCATGATTCGCCTCATCCGCGAGATGCGCGACAGCCAGGAGCTCCACATCCTGCTGTGCTCGCACCTGCTGCGCGACGTGGAGGAGACGTGCGAGGAAGTGTTGATCCTGAAGGACGGTCACCCGGTACATCATTCGAACCTGGAGGAGGAGCGCAAGGCAAACCGCCGCTTTGTGGAACTCGAAACTTTAGGAGACGACGATAGCTTTGCCGAGGCCGTGGAGAGCCTCGGCTGTGAGTGCGCCGTGACCTCCGCCCGTAAGATGAAGATGGTGGTGCCGGAAAGCTTCGCCATTCGCGACCTATACCGGCTGGCTGAGGAGAGAAAGGTGCAGATCAGGCGCCTCAATTTCCGCCGCGACAGTCTGGAAGAGATCTTCCTGAAGTCGATGGAGAGCAGCAATGGCCGTTCATAAGCGCAGTTATCGGGGCTATGCCGGCGAGATCACGCCTCTCTGGTCGCGGTTTCTCATCGTCACCCGCTACGCCTTCAGGAACGCTTTCAGCTCGAAACTGCTCACCGCTTATTTCGTGCTCTGCTTCATTTTCCCTGTAGCGTGCGCGGTGGCCATTTATCTGGATCACAATCTGCGCTTTCTCGCCATGTTCCACACCAGCGAATTGTTCACGGTGGACGGCGGCTTCTTTCTGATGTTCCTTGGCGTGCAAGGCGGTCTGGCGTTTATTCTCACGGCGTTGATCGGCCCCGGCCTGGTCTCTGCGGACCTGGCGAACAACGCCCTGCCGCTCTACTTCTGCCGGCCCTTCTCGCGCGCTGAATACGTGTTTGGAAAGTCAGCCGTTCTTATCTGGCTGCTTTCGCTCATCACCTGGATTCCCGCTTTGGCGCTCTTCGTGATTCAAGCCAGTTTGTCTACCCCGGGCTGGACACAATCGAATCTTTGGATGGTGAGCAGCATTCTCCTGGGGTCTGCGATTGAGATTCTGCTGTTCTGTCTGCTCACGCTCGCCCTATCCGCTTGGATCAAGCGGCAGTTGGCGGCTGGCGCGGCGTTGCTTGGCGTATTCTTCGCTGGTTCTGCCTTCGGGCAGGCCATTAACGCGGTGCTTCGCACGCGAAACGGTTACCTGCTTGACCTTGGCAATCTCATTGTCACAGTCGAAAGTCATCTTTTTGGCCAGCAATCTCCCACCGGTCTTCCAGCCGAAAACGCCTGGCTGGCGCTACTGGCCATTTGCACTTTCTGTCTGTACCTGTTGGAGCGGAAAGTTAGAGCTTATGAGGTGGTTCGCGGATGAACGCACCGGAAACCGGCACACGCCCGCAAGGACGGATCATTTTTGAGGACGTCTCCAAGTTCTACGGAGAAGTGCTGGGAGTGAATCGCGTCCATCTATCGATTCCGCCTGGCATCACCAGTCTGGTGGGCCCCAACGGCTCCGGGAAGACCACGTTGATGAACCTCATGACGGGACTGGTGAGGCCCACCCAGGGCCACATCAAAGTGCTCGGCATCACGCCCGATTCGCCGGAGCAACTCTTCCGCGCGGTCGGTTACTGCACGCAATTCGATTCCTTCCCGCGCGGGCTCACTGGCTACCAGTTCGTTTACTCTTATCTGCGCCTGTTCGGCCACCCGCACATCCGGGCGCGCGAGCTTGCGGCAGCCGCCATCGAGCGCGTGGGGCTTACGGATGCCGCCGGGCGCAAAATCAGCGCCTACAGCAAGGGGATGCGGCAGCGGATCAAGCTCGCCCAAGCGATCTGCCACAACCCTGCCGTGCTGGTGCTGGACGAGCCTCTGAACGGGCTTGACCCGCTCATCCGCGCCGAGACCATCGCGCTGTTCCGCGCTCTGGCCCAGGAGGGCTTGCACGTCATCATTTCCAGCCACGTTCTGCATGAGGTGGACGTGATCTCAGACCAGGTGGTGCTGCTGAGCAATGGCTACGTGGTGGCCGAAGGAAGAATCCAGGGCGTGCGCGATGAGATTCAGGAACATCCCATGCAGATTCTCATCCGCTGCGACAAGCCCGGCGCCCTGGCATCCCAGGTTTTCAAGGACGATTGCGTGGTGGAGGTCCGCATTCATACAGACCGGCAAGGCGTGCTGGTGAAGACGCGCGACGCTGACCGCTTCTATCTGATGCTGAACCACATCGCCCAGGACGGCATCAACATTGAGTCTGTGGCGCCGGCCGATGATGACGTTCTTTCCGTCTACGAATACCTGATTGGCACCGAGGAGTCCACGAAATGAGTACCAGCGGGCTGGGTTCCACAAAAGGCGTCGGAAATCGCTCCCTAAAGCCGGCGGTCTGTCATGCTGAGCGTAGCGAAGCATCCCTGCATTTCCCCATATTCCTTGCAAAAATGCGGGGATTCTTTGCTCCGATCAGAATGACGGACAACGGGAAGGGGTTCAAAGAATGAGGGCGAGCAGTCTACCAAGTTGGGCCAGCGGACCACGGCGAGCCCCGTCAAACTCGGCATTCCGAGGAGGCGCGGGCGAGCACGAATCTCGTACGATTCCTTGGGCGCTCTGGCGCGCGCAAGTCCGGGCCATTCTCCGGCTCGAGTTGAAGAAGACCCTTCTCGCCCGGCGCGGCCTCTGGATCTACCTCCTGGCCTTTGCTCCCTTCGTATTGTTCGCGGGGCACTCATTTTACAACCTCAAAACCGGACATCTGGGAGACATCGGAGAAGACACGCACGTGTTCGCCGCCGTCTTCCAGTTTTTCTTCCTGCGGCTTTCGATCTTCTTCGGATGTGTGGGCATCTTCATGAACCTGTTCCGCGGCGAGGTGATGGAGAAGAGCCTTCACTACTATTTTCTGGC
>JASHYZ010000462.1 GCA_030042795.1 Terriglobia bacterium
TGGCACCACCACCGCGTCCTTAAGCGAATCGAGCGTCAAGGTGACGTTGACGAACTGACCTGGCCAGAGCCGCTTGTAGGGATTGGGAAAGGTTCCTTTCATCAGCACCGTGCCCGTGGTGGTGTCCACCATATTGTTGATGAATGAGAGCTCGCCCCACTCCGG
Source organism: Terriglobia bacterium (assembly GCA_030042795.1). Next base: position 166 of record JASHYZ010000462.1, read on the forward strand.
ATGAGTTGGGTCATCCGGCACCACAGCCTCCACCTTCATAGCGCCTTCGGCGGCATGCCGCTTGATCTCCGGCAGGTACTGCTCGGGCACGGAGAAATCGACATACAAGGGGCTGATCTGGTTGATCGTCAACAGGGCCGCGTCATTGTTCTTCACTAGGTTGCCCACCTGAATTTGCAGGCTGCCGGTTCGCCCGCTGAGAGGAGCGCGGATGGTGCAGTATCCAAGCTGGATCCTGGCGTTTTCGATGGCCGCCTGGTCAGCCTTCACCGTGGCTTCGTCAGCGGCCGCGGTGGTGTGGAAGGTATCGTACTGGTCCTTCGAAATGATGCCTTCCTTGAACAGCTCCCCGTTGCGCTCGAATTGGTTCTGAGCGTTCTTGAGGTTCGCCTGATCGCGTGCCAGGTTAGCCTCAGCCTGGTCGAGCGCTGCTTGAAACGGCCGGGAATCGATGACGAAAAGCACCTGGTCCTTCTGCACGTCATCCCCCTGGCGGAAATTAGCCTGCTGCAACAGGCCGTCTACCTGGGCCTTCACGTTGACGGTGTTGTACGCCTCGCCGTTGCCGATCACCTGGATCAGCACCGGAACCGTCTTGGTTGACGATTGGCCCAGCGTCACGGGCACGGGCATCATCATCATCGCTTTCATCGCTTGCGCCGGATCACCCTCCGCGCTCTTGCTCGAGCATGCCGACGAGAAAGCGAAGGCTAGTGTGACGACGGCGAGGACACCAAACGTGAAGGAGGGTCGCTGCACTCGCTGTGTTAACCGTCCAGAAGTCTTACCGGGCCTCATCGTCATTTCAGTATTGTCCTCATATAACCCCAATACGAACCAAGGCGCGCTCTTCTTACTAATATACCCCTTTCGCGCCGGGGCCTCTTCGGGCTTTTCGAATTGGAGATCACTGCTCTTCGCTCGGGCGAAGACATTAGACGCGGCGTCGCCTCCGGGCGTGACAGTGGCGTCCGAATGACTCCTTAGCTTAGCAGGCTGTTGAAAAACCCTTCCCGGGTGTCATTCCGAGGAGCCCAAGGCGACGAGGAATCTCGTAGTTCCTTTAGTTTCAGAGCGAGATTCCTCCGCCTCGCAAGTCTCGGCGTCGGAATGACACGGTTCCGAAATGTTTTCAACAACCTGTTAAGACATTTGACGGCGTCACATGGACGAGCGTGGTAAAGATCGGGATGGATTCGTTTCCTTTGGGTATTGGCAGCTTGTGGGGCAGCTAGGGTTCCGTCCCGCGCAATACTTGACAACTGTCGTCACGCCCCCTCCCCCTCTCCCCAAGGAGAAGGGAAAACTTATTCAACGATGAGAGCCCTCTCCCAAGAGCTTGAACGACGCAGCCACAACTCAGCCAGAGATTTGCGGCCACTCGCTGTTCCACTTTTGGGCGTGGTGTCCACCTCCGGACAGTCGTCATAGAGCCCAAACACTTTGAGCCACGCAAGTCCTTATGTTGCTGTGGCATCCCGCACCGACGCGATGGAATGGCGGTTGCTTCGCTCGTCAGAGGCCGAATTGACATAGCCCCTTGACTTATTGAGTCAACGGATCAGTGACTCAATGAACAGACGGAGGACCGACGATGCGGACTCTACTGCAAGACGTTACCTACGCTTGGCGGCAGTTGAAAAAAAGTCCCGCGTTTGCCTTTGTGGCGGTTCTCACGCTGGCGCTCGGAATCGGCGCCAACACGGCCATCTTCAGCGTGATGAATGCCGTGGTGCTGCGATACCTACCCGTGCCGAATCCGCAGGAGCTGGTGTACCTCCTCGGCGCACACCGGCCCGCAAACACCTCGCAAACGGGCGACGACGATTTTTCCTTCACTGAATACACGTTCGAGCAGCTTCGCAATCAGCACCAGTCCTTCTCAGACATCATGGCTTTCGTTCCCCTGGGACTCCCGTCCGTCGCGGTCCGCTACGGGAATCAGCCCGAAGAAGCTCGTGCCGATATGGTGAGCGGAAACTTCTTCTCCGGCCTTGGCGTCAGGCTGGTGCGGGGGCGGGGATTCACACTGCAGGACGAACTCCAGCACGCACAGGTAGCGGTGCTGGGCTACGACTACTGGACTCGCCGCTTCGCCCGCAGCCCTTCAGTGATCGGAGAAACCCTGTACGTGAAAGGCGTGCCCTTCACCATCATCGGTGTGGCAGACCGCGGGTTCGCTGGTGTGGAACCCGTCGAACAAGTGGGGGCGACGGACCTGTGGATTCCCTTGCAAAATCGCCCTGACCTCACGGCCTGGGGCCAAGCGGACCAGCACGATGGTTACATCCTCTACGGAACCAGGGCATGGTGGTGCCTGATGATGGTCGGACGCCTCAAGCCAGGTGTCACCGAAAAGCAGGCGCAAGCGCAACTGAATCCCCTTTTCAAGCAAACAGCATACTGGGGAGGAGCCAAGGTCGATCCCAAGGCTCCGGCGCCCGAGCTCCAGTTCCGTGCTGCTCGCGGTAACGCTCGTTTACGAGAAGCTTACGAACAGCCTGTGGAAGTGTTGATGGCGATGGTCGGCCTGATTCTGCTAATTGCCTGCAGCAACGTTGCCATGCTACTCACGGCGCGGAACACTGCGCGCGAACGAGAATTCAGCCTGCGCATGGCCATCGGGGCCAGCGCGTCACACCTCTTCCGCCAGTTACTCACCGAGAGCGCGCTCTTGGTCGCGGCCGGCGCGGGATTGGGGTGGCTTTTTGCCCAGTGGGCCACGCAGGCTTTGGCTGCGTGGTCGCAGTTCGACGTGAATATCAGCCCGGATCGCACGGTGTTGCTGTTCACTGTAGGCGTTTCGGTACTGGCCGCGATGGTCTTCGGACTCGCGCCGTTGCGCAGCGCCGTGCGCGTGCCGCCGGGCCTGGCGCTAAAGGCATCTGCCGCAGCTTCGACCCGGGACAAGAAGAAGTACCGCACGGGCGGAACTGTGGTGGCGCTGCAGGTGTCGTTGTGCATGGTCCTGCTGGCAGGCGCCGGCCTGCTGCTGCGTAGCTTGCGCAATCTTGAGACGGTGAACCTGGGCCTTCAGGCTTCGGGTCTGCTCACCTTTGGCGTGGATCCTCCACAAACACTTCATACCGATGCCGAGGTTGGGCGGTTCTTCCAGGCTCTGACGGAGCGCTTGCGGACTCTGCCCCGAGTAGAGTCCGTGACCCTGATGGAGAACCGGATCGGTTCCGGATGGTCGAACAATACCTATGCTTACGTGGACGGCGTGCTGCCCGCCGGCGAAAGCGACCGCAGCGTTATGCGCTGGAACGCCGTGGGCGCGGATTACTTCCACGTACTCCAGATTCCGCTGCTGCTCGGGCGCGACCTTACCGAAGCCGACACCGCGAACGCCTCAAAAGTCGTGGTGGTGAACCACACCTTTGCTGAGCGCTTCCTGCCTGGAAGGAACCCGCTCGGCCACCACCTTGGCTTCAGCGGGGCCAGGAGCCCGTCGGACAAAACGCCCAACCCCCAATACACCATCGTGGGAGTCGCGGCTGACAGCAAGTATATGTCAGTGGACGAGGCAGTCCATCCGATGGCCTATTTCCCCTATCTTCAGCTCGGAGGCATTGAGGGTATCGCCACAATGCACTTCGAACTCCGCATGCAGGGTAACCCGGTGGCCGTACTTCCCGAGGTACGCCGTCTGGTGCGTGACTTCGGACCCGACCTGCCTCTGCTCGAGCCCATGACCCAGCAGGAGCAATTCGCCGACTCCTACTCCCAGCAGCGTCTGCTAGGGCGCGTCTCGATCTTCTTCGCTTTCCTTGCGGCATTGTTGGTGGCCACCGGACTCTATGGGACCCTTGCCTACCGCGTGAGCCGGCGGACGGCGGAGATCGGCGTGCGCATGGCGCTGG
>JASHYZ010000463.1 GCA_030042795.1 Terriglobia bacterium
ACAAGCCTTTCGCAGGCGGGACCGAGAACGGATGAGTTGGCCGAGACCGATAACTTAGCATTTGATAGCAGATGTATTATACTGTCAAGCGTCTGCAGAGATTCCGGCTAAGAGTTCAAGGCATCAGAGCCTAAGAGGTTTGGATGAGTATTTTGATTGTTGAAGATAATCCCGTGAGCGCCCGAATGCTGGAAGTGACGCTGCAGAAGAACGGGTACTCCACGGTTCGCGCACGGACGGGCCGCGAGGCCCTTGACGAGCTGCGCGAGCACGGCAGCCAAATCGAAATGGTGATTACCGACATCATGATGCCGGAAATGGACGGCCTGGAGCTATTCTCCGCCATCAGGTCGAATCCAAAATGGCAGTCACTGCCGGTGGTTGTGGCCAGCGCCGCCGCTGACGCCGAGAGCGTTTCCAGGGCGGTGCGTTTGGGCTGTGAGGACTACATCCTCAAGCCGATCAATACCGCTCAATTACTGGAAAAGGTGCGCGGCATCATGGTGGATAAGATGCCCGTGCTCCGCGACCGTAACCAGGTGTTTGCCGACCTCGCCATAGAAACGGAACTGTATACCGATCTGGTGAATCTGTTCAAAAGCCAGGCCCAGGCGCTTCTGGCCCGGCTGGCGGGCGCCCCCACGGAGGAATCCACTCAACGGTTGATCTCGGAAGCAATGGAACTTGCTGAGGGCGCCAAACTCGTAGGCGCGGAGAGGCTCACCATCCGGCTCGCGGCGCTCGCTCGCATCCAGTCCAAGGGCAAGCCCACGACCTCCGATCTTTGGGGACTCCGCGAAGAACTCAAAGCCGTGTTGGATGCCCTAGCCACCGAGGAGGCTGCGCAAGGCGCGGCAGGACCCCAGACGTCATCTCCCGAAGCTTCAGTGCCGGCCGAACCTGCCCAAAGCCAACCTGCAGCCGCGCAACCTCCCGCAGCAGGAAGCGCCGATTCCCGGAACACCGGCTCCGCTCAGGGCGCGGCTTCTGATAACCCTCCGAAGTAGCCAGGGCACGAGCCCTGGGAGCGCGGGCATCTTGCCCGCCTTCTGTTCCGTCTCGGGGCCGGCGACTTTCCAACAGCCTGCAGCGGGCAATGGGGAGCCCCAGAAACAAGCCTTGAAAAATCAACCACAGAGGCTCAAAGACACAGAGAAAGCAAAAGAGAATCGCCCGAGGGTTTAGCATTCCTTTGCAAGCGCTTCCCGTTGTTCTCCGTGCCTCTATGTCTCTGTGGTGGAGCTTTCTTTTTCGAACGAAATGAATCCAGCCCTCGCGAGCCCTCCGCACGCCCAACCCCGTCATTCCCGCGAAAAGCCTGCCCTGAGCCTGCCAAAGGGCGGGAGTCCAGCCCTTGCGCACCCTCCCGCACACGCACGCTGTCATTCCCGCGCAGGCGGGAATCCACCCCCCCTTATCAAAGTGATTAAGCCTGTCCGGCAACCCCTAAAAAGTTCTTGACATCTCTACTTAATCCATCTTAAAAACATAGCCGTTCTTTTACTGGCCAACTGATTAGTTGTTGGGCCGAGGTGGTCATAATCCAGCAAGACATCTAAGAGCAATAGAGCCCTGGGGGGCAACCATATGGCTCGGATCGCTCACATTTCCATAACTTTACTTTTAGGGCTGCGTTGGCGCCCTTAAAGGGGTCGGCAGAGTCAGGCGTGCAGGTGCCTGTGTGTGTGTCTGCGTTCGAACCGAGTTGCGCGTACTGGGATGCCGCCGCTGAAAGACGCGCATAACTCGGTGGCACTTTTCGGCTCGAAATTTCGCTTTTGGTTGCGGGGCAAGTGTGCGGGCGGGGCGAAGTACCGGCTTTCAGTGACCTTGCCAGAAGTAATGCCACTCGTACGAACAGCTCCCAGGCACATTTACGAAGGCAATCGGAAGAATATGCAAGGCAAGGGCGGCGTGGATCGGAGGACGACCGCTCTCTGCCGACCGGTCAGGAGGTCTCTCGCTTATGGCCAAGATCAGGGGAACTACGTGCTTCATTGGGGGATTGCTGGTAACCGCCACTATGGCAACGGCAAGCGGCCTACCCCAGCGTCACGCCTTCCCTGGCCCCAGCGCCGCCTCGCAGCCCTCGGCTGCAACCACGCCTACGTTGGGCGTCTGCGACTCTAAGACACCTAAGGCGCCCTGCATCAAGCAGCCTACTGAGGGATCACCGCAGGTCACTGGCCAAGGGACGAAGGGCGACAGCGTCACGGCCAAGATTACACGTGCAGGCGGGAAGCAAGAGGTCGCCGGGCCCGTCACTGTTGGAGACGATGGCGCGTTCACGATCCCTTTGGCTTCCCCCTTTCAGGAAAGCGACGTTGTTGAAGTCGATGAGACCAGCGCACCCGTAACGGGAGCCGCGGTGTCGGTTGAACCGGTGACTCCCATAACCTGCGAGGCTCCCTACCCCTGTATCCAGCAACCTTACGTAGGTGACACACAGGTAAGCGGCAAGGCGAAACTTACCGGAGGTAAGGTGCCTAAAGGCGCGACAGTTAGCATCACGATATTGAAGCGCACGGGTGCTACCGAGTCTTGCACGCCGAAACCTGACGGAACCTTCACCATCGCAGTGAGCCCGGCGTTGAACCAAGGCGAGATCTTGGAGGCTCATCAATCCGACCCACAAGACGGGGAACCAGTCGGCGTTAAAGTCCGGCCGACCGCAAGCTGTGACGCCCAGTTGCCCTGTGTGGCGCAGCCGCACGTAGGTGACACCAAAGTAGCTGGAAAGGCCAAACCAGACTCAGCGACCGGCAAGGTTGCTGAGGGGACACGAGTCAGCATCACCATCGATGGCAAGCCTGCAGGCAGCCCCGTCAGCGTCAAAGACGACGGGACATTTGTGATCTATTTGGATTCACCTCTTGAGCGACCTAAGCCCTCTCAGGCACCTCAGATCGTGCAGGCGAGCCAGACCGGCCCAACTATCTCCGGAAACCCGATTGCGATTCAGAAGGAACCTTCCAGGATCTGCTCTCCTACGTCATCCGAGCTGCCATGTCTTGACCCTCTCTACGCCAACACCCAAGCGATCACCGGACATGCCGCGAAGGGGTCTGACGTTACCGTCTCGATAAATGACGGCAAGCCTACCTACGTTTACAACGACGACGGAGAGTTCAAGCTGCCCTTGAAGGGGTCTCTAAGTCAATATGACAAGGTGCGCGCCGACCAGAAGAACCCGGACGGAACCACCGCTACGACCGGTACGATTCACGTCGGCGCCCCGAAGCCCAACCCGAATTCAGGCCAGTCGCTGTACTCACTCATGTTGGGCGGAGTTGATGTCACTTCCACGAGCTCGAGTGGCCCGAAAGGACAGTACTCCGTGGATGTCAGGCTGTCTGCGCCGCTCGGCTCGGGCTCAGATCCTCTGGAGGCTCCGCTTTGGGTGTGGCTCAATCCCAGGGTTGCCAGCCTCCCTACCTCTCAAACAGCCAACATAAGTTCCCTCGCGTCGTCCACCACAGCTTTTTCCAGCTCCGGGGTGCCAACGACGCTCGGCGCGATTACGCAGAGTTTGGAGTTTCACGGCGGCCTGGAGGTTGCGATTCTGAAACCAAGGAAGGAGGTACTCTTCACCGGCATTCTGGGCAATCAGACCATAGGTATCTCCCTCATCGGAGGGCTGGGAGCCGTTTCGCCTTTCAATTCGGCAGCAGGAGCTCAGGAGTACAATCTGGGTACGCTCAACACCGGAAAACAGACAGGGACCGCGAACGTCACCAATCTATTGCAACAATTCTCAAACACCCCGCAACTTCAGTCACAATACCCGCAACTTTACAATACGCTGTCTACGAATTGTCCAAATTCAGGTTCTTCGCCTACTCCGGCAGCCGCTTGCAGCTACGAGTATGTTGGCTTCGTCCTTCCCAACCGCTCTCGTTTCGAGCGAAGTTGGGCGCTCGGTATGCGCGTGAAGTCTTTCTATTTTGCGAGTGGCTGTACCCAAGCAAGTATCGACCCTAAGGACGTCAGTCTCCGCTGCCAGCCAGAGGGTACGTTTCCTGGCACGTTGGATGTCACACTTGGGCAAGACGAGTCCGTCACAGCGGGGCGCCTCTATGGATTCGTACTAACGGTCTCGGCGAGCTATCCCATTCCAGGGTTGGCATGGGCGCGGGTTTTCGGCTCAGCCTATCTCGGACTTAGCAAGAACGAGAATTCACCGGTCCTGCCCCTCGACCCGGTCTCCAGTTTCATCGATCTCAGCAATACGTCGTTAATACTTCAACCCGTCATGCCGCAAAATCAAGACTACTTTCGCCTCGGGTTTGGAGTTGACATCGCACAGCTCATTAACTCAAAGAAAAAGAAGATCTCAGACAAAACGAGTTCTTCTGGAGGCTCCACAGGCAGCCAGTGAAAACTTCAGCATGCATAGGGCAGGGCTGAAAGCGAGCCTTGCGCCACAATTCTTGAGGGAACCGCCTGAACGGTGCGACCAACAACCAAGGGGAGGCTTGTGAAACATGGAGCCCTACGACGTGGTAAATCTGTCGGTGTCAGCGTTGGCATTCTCCTGGACCATTGGGCTGCTTATCTACGCGTTGTCGTCACATAGCGCCTTGCACCATGATAAAGCAGTCCATTGATGGGACAAGAACGTTAACGGGAGCCGGATGGACCCTGCTGTTTTGGGCCGGGTGGTGGCTATCATTGGTCTTGATCTATCTCTTTCTTTCAGGTTCGACGCTGTTCACTGTCTTGCTGGCCTCCAATCTCGGAAACGTGCTGGTGTTGGCCGCATCGGTTGCCTATTGCCGTGCTGAGGCCTTTCGGATCAAGGACATGCTGCCACTTCTCCTGCTCGTCCTTGTAGCCTCGATCCTAGGATCGGCGTTGACGAAGCTAATTCCCGGACCATCAGCCCGACTTGTGGCAATTGCTCCCTCGGCTGTGGTGTCGACCGCTGCGATGATCGCTATAGGGTGGTCCGTTCTGGTTCGCTGTGGCTGGGGAACCGCACCGTTCTTTGTACTAATGTCCGTCTATGCTTGCCTTCAACTACCTGCATTCGTGGACGCAATGGTTCTCCGAACGGGCGCGCAGCCCTACCTCTTCCCTTCGGGCTTTAATGTGGTGCGTAATACGTTCTTCCACGGGTTAGTCTGGGTATTCTATTTTCTCGCGTTTTTTAAAGTGATCATCGCGCTTTCATTCTTGGGCTATTTCTACGGCCCGGAGCATGACCCAAAGGCTCTTTCATCAGTCATGACATGGCCTTCAGAGGAGGTGAGAGTGTCAATGCATCCGACTTATGCCCGCTTGCTAAAGTACGGGGCGGGACTGGTTGGGTCAATGCTCGTGGGTCTATTTCTAAGCGCGGTCGCGCCGGCGATTCTGCCTACATTGCAGAAGCTGGTCACCTTGAGAAACTAAGCGGGCGTAGTGCAGGGCTCGCTTTTAGCCCTGCGGCCTTTCTCTTTGGGTTCTTTCAGCGCATTCACCCAAGGGAACCGAAGGCTGGAAAACCCGCAGGGCTAAAAGCGAGCCCTACGCTACATCCGTTAACCCCGCCTTCCAAGCCTGGCGCATGGAGCAACCCCTGTGTCTTCTATCGCTTTCTCCAGGCGCCGCGTAGCTCATTCTCAGGAGAATGCCTCAACTCCAAGAGTAGGCTACATATGAACAGCTACTCATCAAGCCTATTTAACTTGACAACGGCATAGCACTGTGCTAACCTCGGCGCATCTCGTCGAGAGGTGCGCGATGCCCCTCATCCTACGATCATTCTCCGGCCGCGAAGTAAAGCAGAACTCAAGCTATGGCACACACCGCCGTCCGTGCCCGCGGCTGCGAGTGACAAGCGAGGAGTGTCCAGTGAGGAGGAGGGCCGACTTCTCGGCCCGCGAAGCAAGTCCGAACCCACCCCAGCGCGGCAGAGCCCCAACCAAGGACAGATTTGAGATTGCAGATCCAAAGAATTCACACGGCGAAGACAGCAGCGGCAAAGCCGCAGCGGGAGACAGATTTGAGATTGCGGAGATTGCAGATCCAAAGAATCTGCAGAGGAAAGAAAGCAGTGGCAAAGCCCAAACCAGGGGCGGATTTGAGATCGAAAATTTAATTGAAAGATTAGAAAAATCTACGATTGAGGCAGAAAATGTCAAAAGCCAACGTTACGAACGAAGCCAAGAGGTTGTTGAAAACAAAGGGAAATGTTTTTCCCACAGCTTTCAAAGCCAAGAAGTACTTGAAAATAAAGGAGTTATTTTTGTAAAGCCAAGAGGTTATTGATAAAAAGGGATTTAGCTGTAAAACGAAAGGAGAAAATTATGGCTCTTATGCACAAAGGTACTAGCCCGGTAACGCTGGAGGCTAACCGCGCCAATTCCCTCAAGTCTACTGGACCGGTCAGCGAGCGGGGTTTAGCCGTCTCCCGCGGGAACGCGCTCAAGCACTGGGGACGGGCGGAGACTATTCGGCCTTCGCTGGCAGCCCTCGACGAAGACCCCGAGGAATTTGAGAGAACACGGGACGCGCTCTACCGGGCGCTCGCTCCCCGCGACGAGTTCGAGGAGATCATCGTGGATGACATGGCGGACGTTCACTGGCGCATCCGGCGCATGGTGCGCGCTGAGGCGGGCGCCCAGGGGGCGCGCCGCCGCGATCGCAAGATGCGGGACGAAGAGCTGGAGGCCCTGTTCGAGGCGGGGAAGTTCCATGACCTGGTACCCTCCATCGTCCCCAAGCTAGGCTACGTAGGTTTGAGCGACTCGCCCGTGAAATTCCGGCGCATTCTCGAAATGCTGAAGATTCTTGCTGACCTGGTGCGTTACGCGGGCTTTCAGGACGAAATCATAGGCTACTTGCAGAAACTGTACGGTTACAACCCGAGCGAGCGTGCCCGAAACCTGATGAACGTCTACGATCGCTGTTACCAGGAGCGTGACTGCGGGGACGCGGACCAAATCGCGGCCAACCAGGCCGAGTTTCAGGAGGCGATCGCTGACGAAATTGCCTGGTTCGAAAGGCGGGCCGCGTCTCACCTGCAGGCCCGCGCGGAGCTGAAGGTACCCAGCCTCGACGCCGAAATGCTGCGCACGGATCATAACCCGGCCACAGTGGCCATCTATCACGAGCGCCTGGAGAGGGTGTTCGCCGAGAAGTGGAGGCTGCTGAAGGAATATCGGGCCAATCAGGCGGCCGGACAACAACAGGGGGAAGGCAACCCGCCGCCGACCGGCAGTCCTGCGGCCCACACGTTGACGGCAGGGTAGAACATCAGGGGTTGGTGGTCAGCGGTAGAGGGTCAGCCGACGCTCATGGCGGGCCAGTCGGTAGGCGCGCAACTACGATGTCGCAACTCGGGCTGGTTGATGAATTCTGAAGAGATGGGGATTTGCCCCGGAGGGGCGAAATAGAGTAGCCCAGGGCTCGCGCCCTGGGCTAAGTTATGCCGCTCCTTCGGAGCTAAATTATGTGTCGAACTCCGATGGAGAACGGGCCGCGCCCGTTTTCCAAACTACGATTGCGCGGGTTGCTCCAGACGCAGGTTGTTGGTGAAGCCGAAGTAGGTGGCCGCCGTGCGGGCGTCCATTTCGGCTTTGGTGCGAGCCATCGCCGTATCCACTACGCCGTCGAGGGTGACGTTGCCGTTCTTCACGATGATGTGGATGGGTGGCAGCGCCTGGTTGCCATAATTCACAAAGAACGGGTCGCGGTAGATGGCCCGGGCCACGGCCTGCCGGATCTGGTCATCCATCCGCGACGTGGGCAGTACCTCCAGATCGTTCTGGAAGCCCGTCACCCCGCGAAGGTGCGAGAGAAAGTTGCCGATGTCGCTTTTCTTGAAGGGCTCGGTTACTTGCCCGCTGACGATGAGGTTGCTGCCCTCCATTTTGAGTTCGAGATTGTCGAAGATCGTGTAAAACGGATAAGTGAGAATGTCGTGCCGGGCTTGTTCCGCGATCAGGCGCGGGGTGGCGTCGTCAGCGCTAACGGTGATCTGATCCACCACCGAATTCACGCCGGCCGCTTTTGCGATTTGCTTCTCGACGTCGTTCCTGATGCCGACGCTCTCGACGGTGCCGGTGAGAACCACGACGCCGTTCTGGAATTCAGCTTGTACGTTGCCGTGCTTCGCGTTTTCAACACCAAGATGGCTGAGCTTGCTATGAATTTGCGCCATGGTGGCGGGGTACGTCGCGTCGCCACCCCGGGCGAACCCGGCGTTTGCACCCCAAAGAACTGCACAACCCAACAGAATGAAGTTAGACGCTCGCATAAGGCTCTCCTTATTCAGAAGAAGAATCACGGGCGGCTTGCAGAGATAGCCTATACATCTGCCCAGCCCCTCCGTCTTGACATCCCCCGAAAGGCCAGTCTCGGCCGCTCTCGCCGCCCCTTGGGGCTAGGCTCGCGGTCCAGCCGCCTTCACCTATATGGACGCTGGCGGCCTTTGCGAGGTTACGGCCATCCCTCCGTGAGAGCGGCTGAAGGACAAGACATTTGACTCCGGGGTGCTTCTGTACTTACATGGAAAGCGGTTAACTGGAGGGGAAAACATGAAGCGCCGATCGTTTCTGGGTTCGTCTGCTGCACTTTTGGGATCAGGTGTGCTGGGCTCGGGTCACAGTCAGGACAATTCAAACCACGTGCATCACGTCCGCGCGGTATCGCTGATGACAGAGTGCGCCAACCGCTTTCTGGCAGCGCTCGATGCCGACCAGCGGGGCAAGGCGACGTTCGCCTTTGATGCTGACGAGCGCCTGAACTGGCACTTCATCCCCAAAGAGCGCAAGGGCCTTCCGCTGCGCGAAATGACGCCTTATCAGAAGCACCTGGCGAGCGCGCTTCTGGCGGCCGGCCTCAGCCAGACCGGATACATCAAGGCCGTAACCATCATGAGCCTGGAAGACGTGCTCAGGATCATGGAAAACGACAGCGGCGAGCGGCGCAACCCGGAGAAATACTACTTTTCGGTGTTCGGTACGCCTTCGGACGAGAGTACGTGGGGATACCGCGTGGAGGGCCACCATCTCAGCCAGAACTATACCATGGTGAATGGCACGGTGATTG
>JASHYZ010000464.1 GCA_030042795.1 Terriglobia bacterium
CAGGTCAGTAACATCGTTCCGGTGGACTCCGGCGAGAAATCGGAGACGCTCACCACCAAAGAATTGCAAGACTTCGTGGAGGTGGGCAGCAACGCGGCCGAGTTCATCAAAATCATGCCGGGCTTCTCCATCAGCAACGGCACCTCGAACAAAGCGAACTATACCGGCGAAATCATCGGCATCAACGCCAATGGCAACGGCAATCCCGGCAGCCAGAGTCCCCTGAACGGGGCCTATTCCTATAACGGGCTGCCCACCAATTCGCTGGACATTCTGGCTGACGGAGCGCACGTTTCTGATCCGGGCTGCAATTGCGACACGCCGGTGAACCCGAACGGGGACATGGTGTCAGAGTTCAAAGTGCTGACTTCGAATTTCAGCGCTGAAAACCAGAAGGGGCCCATCGTCATCAGCTCGGTCGCCAAGTCAGGAGGCAGCCAGTTCCATGGTGATCTCATGTTCTCGGCGCGCAACCACGCCTTGAACGCCAACGACGCTTACAATAACGCCGTGGGAGCGTCGAAACCGCAACAGGTGTTCTATTATCCGGAAGGCCAAATCGGCGGCCCGGTGCTGATTCCCGGCACCAGCTTCAACAAGGACCGCAACAAGCTTTTCTTCTTCGCCGCCTTCGAATACTACTATCAGGTGCTGGATACCGGCGTGCACACCGCTACGGTGCCCACGTCGGCCATGCTCGGAGGTGACTTCTCGACACAATCACTGCAGCAACTCGGCAACATCACGGCGGACGGTGGACCTCCAGGCGTGCCCTGCGCCGCGCCCAACCAGAGTCTTCCCTGCCTGAACGCGGCCACTCTGGCGAAGTACCCGAACGGACAGTTGCAGTCGGCGCTTGACCCTAACATGGTCGCGCTCATGAAGCTGTATCCGGCCGCCAACGCCAATCCCAACCAAACCGGCGGCTTCAACTACGTGAAAGACGAGATCTTCAACCAGAACAATGACCAGTTCATGACGCGAGTCGACTACAACATCAGCGACAACACGAAGTTGTTCGTGCGTTACAACCGGCAGCGCGAGCTTCAGCAATTCCCCATCGGTCTGTGGTGGACACAGGACAGCCAGGTTCCTTATCCGACCCCGATCTTGGGCAAGAACCGGTCTGACTCCGTCTCGGTCTCGCTGACCCACGTTTTCAGCCCCACCATGACCAACGAATTCGTCTTCGGTTATACCTACATCGGTTTCCCCAACGTGTTTCAGGATCCCTCCAAAGTCGACCGCAGTACTGTCGGCTATACGTATACGGGTCTGTTTAAGAACGGGGTTAAGCAGATACCGTCTTTTGGCGGCAACGGCTGGGAGAATACTGAAAGCGCGCTCATTTTCAATCCCGGAGGTTTCGAAGACGGCGGCCCCAGTGCGGGTCTCTATGCTGACAAGTACATGCCGAGCCTGAGCGACACGGTAGCCAAGGTCTGGGGTACGCACACCGTGAAGGGCGGCTTCTTCTGGGAATACATCCGGAATGCCCAGCCGGCAAACAACGACACAAACGGGTACCTTGAGTATTACCAGGGAGACGGTAACATCGCGACCACAGGAGACGCTTACGCGGACGGACTTCTAGGCATCCTGGGGGCTTATACGGAAACCTCGTTCAATCGCGTCAACGACATCGCCTACAACACCTACGAAGGCTTCGCGCAGGATGACTGGAAGGTGAGCAAGCGGCTGACGGTCAATTACGGCTTGCGGTTCACACACTTCCAGCCTTGGGAGGACCGGCTTGGGGATGGTTATTCGATCTTTAATCCTTCGGAGTTTGGGTCTGCCTGCGCAGCCGCGCCCACCTATTGTGGATTCGAATGGCACAAGAAGGACCCCAGCGTTCCTGTGGGCGGATTCCCCACGCGCGCTTTGTTCTACCAACCGCGCTTCGGCGCCGCTTACGACCTCTTTGGCACCGGCAAGACCGTGCTTCGCGGCGGCTGGGGCCGGTATTACTTCCATTCCGGACAGTTTACCAGCGGCTTAGACGCTTCCGCAGGGGTTTCAACTTTCAGCCTAGGGAACTCGATACCCTTGCCGGGCGGGACGACCGAGCCCCTGATAGCCTCGAACATTGACACACTTCCCGTGACTGCCGTGGCGGCCAGCCCTGCTGCGGTGGACAGCACGGACAACAGGCAACCGTACACCGATAGCTATAGCTTTACCGTTTCGCAGCGCACGCCTTGGTCCGGCTTGCTGGAGCTCTCCTACGTCGGTAACCGGACTCGCGATATTGCTTCCGCCCAGATAACGAACTCTTTGAACATTAATCTGGTTCCTGTGGGGGCGATGCTATCTTCGAACAATGGCGGCGCGAACCCGAATACGCTCAATTCCGCCGCCTTCCGCCCTTATGGCGCCACCAGTGCAGGACCGGGCTACGGGGATTTGGATATTTCCACGAATAATGTGTGGTCCAACTATAACGCGCTGCAGGCGACGTGGGTGCGCACCAAAGGGCGGTATACGATCAACATGAACTACACTTACGGCAAATCCATGGGAGTCGTAGGCTTCTATGACCAGTTCAATCTGAATAACGACTATGGAGTGTTGCCTAACAACCGCACACAAATCTTTAACGCCGCCTACCACATTGACTTGCCCAGCCCCGCCCATAACAAAGTGGGCGCCGGGTTCGTCAACGGTTGGCAAGTATCGGGTATCACCCAGCTTGAAAGCGGCCCCAATCTGTGGCTACAAAACGGAAGCAACTTCGGGATGAATCTCAACAGCGCGATCATCCCCGGCAGCGTGAGTACGCAGAACCCCCAGGGAATTCAGATCAGCAACGAATCGTTGTTGGGCACGCCCGATATGCAACTCAACCCGCTCATCACGTGTAATCCCAGGTCGGGGCTCGCGGCGCATCAGTACATCAACCCCAACTGTTTTGCTCCGCCCACCGAGGTAGGCCAAAACGGCCCAACCATAACAACGCCCATTTACGGACCGGCTTATTTCAACTGGGATTTGGCGCTCTTCAAGAGCTTCCGCCTCACCGAGTCGAAAACGTTGCAGTTCCGCTTCGATGGTTATAACTTCCTGAACCACCCGTTGTGGTCTTTCAATGGCAATAATCTCGAAGTGGGTTTCAGCCCCACCACGTACACCGTGAACACGCCGCTGTTTGGCACGATCACGTCTAAACAAGGCCACCGGATCATCCAGATGCAGGCCAAGTTCGTGTTCTGATCTGGCTTTTACGCGGACCAGGACGGGGCCGAAGCCCCGCCCTGGTCCGGCCTCAAGCCTCTGAAGGCCGGAAGCGCTCCTCGGAATCCCCTCCCGCCCAGGCGTTGTCGTCTCCATAAGTGGCGCCCTTCCGGCGTAGCCTACATTTGGAGTATAGCATCCGGCATAACATTCTTGTTGACAAATCCTTACCGGCATGATATATTTCCGACATCGGTAATTTGGGGTTGAGATGCTATCGCTCGTCACTGGTCTGGATATCACGCTGGCGCGATCTTTGGCCGCAACCCAAAAGAAAACTCACCACAGAGATCACGGAGGCCACAGCGCGGCTTCAGCCGCAACCGAAATGGAGTTCTCCGTGACCTCTGTGGTGCGAAGCGTTTCAACACGGAGTTCACGGAGACTCTGCGGCCTCAGTGTTGAGTGCTTTTGGCCACAGCGGGCACGGAGAGTTTGCAAGCTGCATTCAAGCACAAGACGAAAATCTTCGCGGCCCGAGGAGAGAGTGGACGTTAGTAACACAGAGTACGGGCGGCCAACTAGGCCGGCGTCCGTCCTTTTCACGGACTTGCTGGGGCCTAAGAGTCTGTGTGAAAACACGTGGATTCCCGCTTACGCGGGAATGACGAGGGTCGGAATAGGGCGTCTAAGTCCAGCAATGTCACCCCCGCGAAGGCGGGGATCCATCCTGGGCAATCGCGAAGCACGAGTTTTTCACACAGATTCTTAAGCCGAAAGAGCAGACGAGGAAGCGGACTCCAAAACGGCTTATCTACAGTCGAAAGATGCTGACCGAGCGGGAGGATGACGAGCGGCACCGGCACGTGGTTAAAGTTGGGAGTCAGGAGTCAGAATGAACAACCCCCGAAAACTGGCGGCCAGCGACTGGTCAATAGCGGTCGTCGCAAATTTTTTCAAAATTTTTTTGAGGTATCCTGGAATGTTATTGAAAACAAAGGACCGAAAATGAGAAAAATGGGACAAATGAGACTACCCTGGAATGTGTATGAAAACACAGGAGGTTAGCTGTTCCTTGCCTGGAATGTTGTTGATAATAAAGATAGTTAACCCTATTTTGCACTACGGCGGAGCGCTCCAACGCGACGAAGCTTAACTTGATGCAGGATGACCAGTAGAGTAACATGAGCCTTGTTATGCGCGTTGCCATAGGTTCAGACCATGCCGGGTTCGAGATGAAGCATGAACTCATCCCAGTGATTGAGGGGCTCGGCCATGAGGTACTGGATGTGGGAGCGCACACCTTGGCTCCCGGCGACGACTATCCGGACTACGCCGAGGCGCTGGGGACGGCCATCAGGAACCGCCGGGCGGACCGGGGCGTTCTGGTGTGCGGGAGCGGTGTGGG
>JASHYZ010000465.1 GCA_030042795.1 Terriglobia bacterium
CCCACACCGCTCCCGCACACCAGAACGCCCCGGTCCGCCCGGCGGTTCCTGATGGCCGTCCCCAGCGCCTCGGCGTAGTCCGGATAGTCGTCGCCGGGAGCCAAGGTGTGCGCTCCCACATCCAGTACCTCATGGCCGAGCCCCTCAATCACTGGGATGAGTTCATGCTTCATCTCGAACCCGGCATGGTCTGAACCGATGGCAACGCGCATAACAAGGCTCATGTTACTCTACTGGTCATCCTGCATCAAGTTAAGCTTGGTCGCGTTGGAGCGCTCCGCCATAGTGCAAATAGGGTTAACTATCTTTATTATCAACAACATTCCAGGCAAGGAACAGCTAACCTCCTGTGTTTTCATACACATTCCAGGGTAGTCTCATTTGTCCCATTTTTCTCATTTTCGGTCCTTTGTTTTCAATAACATTCCAGGATGGGCAGAAAAAAAATTAAAAAAATTCGCGAAAAGGAATTGGTACGCAACCTCCAACCGCCGCGAACAGTCGCGATGAACCCTCTTCATATATACCAGGCCGGAGCGAGAAAGTGGGCAACGGCAGGAATCGTGAGACCGAATATTTTAGGGCGTGTTTTCTTGACGTTAGCCTGTGGATAATCGAGCAACCGGGACTGGACAACGACGCGGTGAGCAACAAGTGCACACTTGGGGCTCTGCGTTGACGCCACAACGCAGCTCGGCTATTGTGGCCGTCAGGAATGCTGCTGATGCGCACCGTAAATATTTCGGCACTTAGGTAAGGAATTGAGCCGGCATCTCAAGGAAGTGCGCCAAGGTAAGGAACTGCTGATTTGCCATCGAGAGACCGAAGCTTGTTCCTTTGGCCAAAGCAGATGAAGGCGAAGCGCCGCATGTCGCTCTGTCGGCTGAGGGCAAGTTAGGGTTGCCCGAAGCCTGCCTTCCGGAATCCTTCTGGTCCATGCTTGCTCCTCGGGTAACGCTCAAGCGCGTAGCAGCCGCCGTACAGGCAGAACGCGACGAATAACACCGGAGCAAGGGCGCCGGGTAGCCCGGAGCGAACAAGACTTTCGCAGGAAAGGACGCCGAGTTGCCCGGCGCTGTAGAGCCGAAGCCAAAGGCAGATTTCGGATTCCGGATATTCCGGATTTGAAAGACATTCGCCTTCGTCTTTTTCGTGCTTTCCGCACTTTCGTTGACACCTTGTTTCGCCGCTTCCTATAATTTCAGCTTCGCCCTCGCAGCCCTTTATTTTACGACCCCAAGCTGACGAGCAGCAGGAGCGCCTTTGTCTACCGCTGAACAATCCGACTTTGTCGCCCAGCGCCAGAAGAAACTCGAAGCTATCCAAAACCTCGGGTTTGAACCTTATCCCCGAGGCTACGACTGCACCCATACGTTGCAGCAGATTCTTGATACCTATACGTCAAAGACGGCGGAGGAGCTTGAAGCTCAGCGCGTTCCGGTGCGCGTCGCCGGCCGGGTGATGACCATCCGGCCGCACGGCAAGGCCGGTTTCGCGCACCTGCAAAGCGGCGGAGCGCGGCTCCAGATTTACGTGCGGCTAGACGCGGTGGGCCCGCGCGATTTCGAGCTTTACAAGCTGCTGGATCTGGGCGACCTGATCGGCGTGGAAGGCTATTTGTTCCGCACCCGTACCGGCGAGTTGAGCGTGCACGCCGAGCACCTGATGTTTCTGGCTAAGGCGCTGCTGCCGCTACCCGAGAAGTGGCACGGACTTGCCGATGTGGAAACGCGTTACCGTCAGCGTTACGTGGACCTGATGGTGAATCCGGAGGTGCGCGAAGTGTTTGTGAAGCGCAACCGGATTATCCAGGCCATCCGCGAGCTTCTGGAAGGTGAAGGCTACATCGAAGTTGAGACGCCTATGATGCAGCCGCTGGCGGGTGGCGCCATGGCACGTCCTTTCATCACGCACCATAACGCGCTCGATATCAAACTATACTTGCGCGTGGCGCCCGAGCTTTACCTCAAGCGGCTTATTGTGGGCGGCTTCGAGCGCGTCTATGAAATCAACCGTAACTTCCGCAACGAGGGTATCTCGACGCAGCACAACCCCGAGTTCACGATGCTCGAGTTCTACCAGGCTTACGCCAGCTTCAAGGAGATGATCGAGCTTACCGAGCGCCTCCTGCGGCATGCCGCAAAGACGGCAAACGGGTCACTCGAACTCGATTTCAACGGCCAGCACGTTTCGCTGGAACACTTTGAGAAGTTGACCATGAAAGAAGCGGTGGTGCGCTATTGGCCTCCGGAGCTGGGCACGCTCAGGGTGGAGGAACTGGGCGATGCGGAAGCGCTTGAGAGGCGCGTTTCCGAGCTCGAGAGTTGGATGCAGCGCTCAGGCAAGACGCCGTTCGTGGCTGACTTCCTGCAAAGCAAGCGGCCCGGAGAAATTCTGGAAGTCCTGTTCGAGGCCGTCGCCGAGGAACATCTGGTGCAGCCGACCTTTATCACGGACTTCCCTCTTGAAGTGTCGCCACTCTCGAAGCAGAAGCCGGATGATCCCAATTTTGTGGAGCGCTTTGAGCTTTATGTCGCGGGCATGGAAATTGCCAACGCGTTCAGTGAGTTGAAT
>JASHYZ010000466.1 GCA_030042795.1 Terriglobia bacterium
CGGTGGTCGGGTTCACCCTGCACTTTGACCACCAGGCCCCGCTTGGCAGCTCGCTCCACTAAGCCGACCACCGCGTTGTGGCGCTCCTGCAGAAACTCGGCAAGCTCGCCGATGGTAGCCCAATCACGGTCCGTGTAGCCCGCAATCCCCAGCAGAAGCTGGTGCTGCTGCGGGGTCACTCCTTCCGCCCGCGCCGCCTTCTCGCTGAAGCGCAGAAATCGCCGCAGGTGATAGCGAAACCACGCCAGGCGGCCGATCAACTTGCGGTCCAGGACCACTGGGCTCTCTCGATCCGTGGGGTTTCGCGTGCGGCGCGACGGCTTCACTGGAATATTATATCACAATGTGATCTTTCTGGTAGCGGCACTCTCTCGCCGAACCGTGTGAGCGCCCGAAACATTGCTCACCCTCTGTGGGACGCAGCACCGCTGCACCTGGAGCTCGCTACCACCTCGACATGGCGCCGCCGGTCGCGTGAGACCTGGAAGCAGTCCGCCCCAGTTCGTCATCCTGTACGTTAGGTGACTTCCCGGGATCTTCAGATCTGGCAATACTCGTACATTCTAAAGATCGATCACCCGGTACGATCTCCTCCGGCAAAGGCTTATCGCGGCGCCAAGCGCTGCAGCACGTCCTGGAGCTTCTTCATTTCTGCGCCGTAACCGGCCCAGTCACCCTGGCGCAGGAGTTGATCCGCCCTCTCAAAGTGTTGGCGAGCCTCTCGGGCGAGCGCGGCAAAGTCCGGTGACGGGCCAGTCGCCGTTGAACTCTCCGGCGGCGCCGGCGGATTCACTCCGGGAGCCGCTCCGGCCGTGGCCGGAAGAGCTGTGTTCGACGAGCCTCCAAAGATGCTCGTGAGAGCGGCATCCAACGTGGGTTGCATCACCACGTTGTCGGCATAAGAGACGATCACCCGCTTGAGTTGCGGCAATCCTGGGCCATTTTCCGTGGTGAGGTAGAGGGGCTCCACGTAAAGAACGGCATTGTGCACGGGAATCACCAGCAGTGTTCCCCGAATCACCTTGGAGCCACCCTGACCCCACAGCGTGAGTTGCTGAGAGATGGTCGGGTCCTGGTCAATTCGGCTCTCAATCTGTTGGGGTCCGTAAACCAGCTTTTGCTTGGGAAAAGTGAACACCACCACCTTGCCGTAGTTCGGCACGTCGCAGCGCGCCGCCATCCACGCGATCATGTTCTCTTTCCGCGCCGGCGTGAACGGCACCATCAGGATAAACTCTTCCCGCTTGCCCACCTCGGCCAGCTTCATAATGGTGTAATAGGGTGACATGGGGGCGTTCTCGCCGCGCGCCGCGCTTTGCGCCACCCGCCACAGGTCTTCCTTATTGTAAAAGACGCGCGGATCCGTCATGTGATAAACGGCATACTTTGCGGCCTGGACGCTGAAGAAGTCCTCCGGGTAACGAATGTGGGCCCGGAGGTCTTCCGGCATGGCGTTGAGCGGCTGAAACACGCCTGGAAAGATACTCGAGTACACCTGGATGAGCGGATCGGTGGGATCAGCCACGTAAAAGTTTACGGCGCCCGTGTAAGCGTTAACCGTTGCCTTCACAGAGTTACGAATGTAGTTGCCCATGTCGCCGGCCGGCTCGGCATAGGGAAACTGGCTCGAAGTCGTATAGCCATCAAGCATCCACACCAGCGAGCCATCGTTGGTCACAACCAGGTAAGGATCGTGATCGTACACCAGAAACGGCGTCAGCCGCCCGACCCGATCGAGAACGCTACGATAAATCATCACCCGGCTTGAATCGTGAATGTCGGTGGACAGCAGAATCTTCAGTTCGCCGAAGTTCAGGGCAAAAAGGAGCCGCCGCCAGAAATTTTCCACGGGCACGCCGCCGCTGCCTGCATAAGTGGAGTACACATTCTCATCCCCGGCCGGATAATCGAACTCCTTCAAGTGCGTCTTCACGATGCAGTAGTCGTTGGGCAGCTCGCCGTAGTAAATTTCCGGGCGCGTGACGCGGATGGAGGGAATCGTCGAGGCTGGTGGAATGTCTTTGACGAAGAACACCGGGAGGCCGTCGGGAGTGGATTCGTTCACCGGTCCCATGCAAAGCCCGTAGCCATGAGTGTACGTGAGGTGCTCATTGATCCAGTTCCGGCTGGGCAGGCTGGCGGGGTTGAGCTCACGTGGAGAGAGAGAGACTTGTCGGTAATCACCGTTGATCCAATAACGGTCATTATCGACGCGCGCGAAGTCGTAGTAGGTGCGGATTTCCTGAAGCTGGGCGAATGTGGTGAGAAGCGGCTCGTGGTCCCATAGGCGAATGTTGGCGATGGTAGCGGAGTTCTGGCGCAAGTCCTCCGCCGAAAGATCTTCCACGGCCGGGTATTCGTGTTCCTCGAAGCGATCGAGCGCGTACGCTTTGCGCGTGAATTCGATGGCGCGTGCAATATAGGGCCGTTCACGGTCGAGCTCGTTCGGAGCCACAAACAGCCGCTGCACGACCTCAGGATAAATCCCGGCGCCGAGCACCCAGACACTCACCAACGCCGCAAGACCGTACAGGGCCGGTCGCAGCCGCCCGGTGCGCGCGCCTGCAAGGAGTGCCAGCCCCACGGCGACGGCCAACACCAGCAGGATCCAGAGCACCGGCAGTGTGGCGTGAATATCCGTGTAGCCTGCGCCGGTGATCAGACCGCGCTCCGAGTAGAGCAGGTTGTACATTGAAAGCCGCGCCTGGTAAGCGAACGTGAAAAAGAGCAGCGCGCCCAATACCATCAGGTGAGCTCGCGCGGCCTTCGAGACCGTGAGGCTTCGGCCCGTGATGGTGACGCCTCCCTTAACGAGGTAAAGAAGCACCGTCGTGATGAGCGAAACGATGACAGCCAGCATGGTCAAATCGTAGAGAAAACCGATAAAGGGCAGCTTGAAAAGATAAAAGCCCAGATCGATGCCGAATAACGGGTCGCTTTGCCCCAGCGCCACGGCGTGCCGCGCCATTAGATAATCGGAGGCGTGCGAGCTTGCCCACTGCCCGGCTGCGTAAGCAACCAGGACCACACCTAGCGCGATGCCGCGTTCGAAGAGCGCTGTGAAGCGTTCAAAGAGCGGAAACTCGATGAGTTCGCCGTAGACCCGATACCCGTGGCGGCGCGCCAAGGATCGTGCAATGATCAGGTTCACGCCCACGACGAGCAGCACCGCGAGCGCCGTCACGCTGCCAAGATCAATTTCGGCTTTCAGCAGGGTCCAGTAGATGATCCCGAAGCCTTCCTGGCGAAACCACAGCCAATCGACAATCAGTTGGAGGCCGCCGGACAGCAGCGGGATCACAATCACCAGAAGGACGCTAAGAAAAAGAATAATTTTGACCAGACGCGTTGATTGCACGAGTTTTCTCCGCGCTTATCTTTTCACACGGCTGCTAGGGTGTCAAAGAAAAGAGGTGAGCACGCCGGGCATGAAGGTTCATGGTGCGGATGACGTAGGTGTGGGCGCAGTCGGCGGCATGGCCGAATAGTGCACATGAACAAGAGCCCAACGGTCCGGGCCAATTTTCCGGTAAATCTGAGTCTCCTGTCCGCTGGTCTCCACGGCGGACCCATTCTTCCTCGACTTGGCAGCGAAGTGCCAGGAGAATTCCGCCCAGGCCGAGTCACCATACGCGTGCACGGTGATATCGCGCGGCGTCAGCTTTCGCTTGGAAAAGAGAGCCTCCATGGTGTTTTCGTAGAAATTCCGCTTCACTTGTTCCCAGCCTCGCTCCTCTCCGAGAGGAAAAATTAGGGACACCTCTCGCGAATTCAACCACACCTGCGAAGCCAACCCGAGATCGACCGGCTCAGCATTGACGGCCGCAACATACTTCGCAATCAATTGCATTATTGCTGCAGCGGCATCCCGGGTGCCCGGTGACCCATTGGCCGTTTCCGTCTGCCTCTCGCCTCCCCGATCCGCCGGTGCTCCAATCGTAGTCGGCGGAGCGAACCAAACGGCCGAGAGAGCCAGGACGAACGTAGGCAGCCGAAGGAATCGCGTACCAGCTCTTCGATCATGCATTGTTCTCTCTCCTGTTCCATGGATCTGGCTAATACTGACATTCAACAACTCATCCTGACACGCTCTTGCCTACAAATCTCATTCTGTCGGGTAGGATTTCTGCTTCCAAATCCGCGGTTCTCATTGAGTAGAATAGGAAGCATGGAACTTCTCCACTTGGCTGAGGCCGCGCACGAGCTTGGCGTGAGCTATCCCACGCTGAAGCAGTGGATCTACCGGGGCAAGATCAAATCTGTGAAGACGGCGGGCGGGCACCATCGCATTCCACGCACAGAAGTCGATCGCGTTCTGTTTGCTACCGGCAAGAAAGCTCCGAAGGAGGCGACCGCGAAGCGGCAAGCTCCCCAAACCGCTTCTCTCTCCGGGCTCCAACACCTCATCAGCGGACGCAACCAGCTCGTGGGTCGCATACGTTCGCTTGAAGTCGTTGGGCTGCTTGCCAAGGTCACGCTGGATGTTGGAGGGCAGTCCGTCACTGCAATCATTACTCGCGACGCCTGCCGGGATCTGGGCCTCAAGGTAGGCGAGACGGCGGCGGCCTTGATCAAAGCCACCGAGGTGATGATCCTTCGGCCGGTGGCAGCCAGGAAATAAACCTCATAGCTGGCCGCTGGCCGAAGTCCGCACTCCCTGCCAAGTCCCCGCTCAAGCTCATGCACACCGGAAAGCATAAAGGGCTCAGGAGCGGCTATCATAATCGATCGGCTACCGAAGCCGTGGAATGTATGGTTCGCGTGATCGAAGCCGCGGGAGAGCACCATGGACACACCACTCCAAACCATTCTTGACAGCTACAACGACGACGCCCCGCTTGCTGAAGCTTCGACCATCTCCGGACCCTGGTATACCGATGAACGGGTCGCGGAGATCGAACGCGAGTACGTGTTTGGCCGGACGTGGCAAGTGGTGGGGCGGCTTGATCAGGTGTCGAGACCGGGCCAGTATTTCACGGCCGAAGTGGTCGGCGAGCCCATTCTGGTGGCTCGCGGTACGGACGGGGTGCTGCACGCCTTTTATAACGTCTGCCGACATCACGCCACCGCCGTGGCGTGGAGTGCCGAGGGCATCGCAACGAACTTCCGCTGCCCCTACCATGGCTGGACGTATGGACTCGACGGCGCGCTCAAAGGCGTAACCGATTTCGACGGCGTGCAGTGCTTTGATCGCGCCGCGAACGGACTGGTGGAAACTCGCGTGGCAGCCTGGGAAAAGTTCGTATGGGTGAATCTCGATGAGAAAGTTGCGCCGCTCGAAGATTTCCTGGGACGGGTGACAGATCGAGTGCGTCCTCTTGCTCTCGAAAAGCTGCAGTTCTTTGAGCGCCGCGTCTACACGCTGAAATGCAACTGGAAAGTGTACGTTGATAACTATCTCGACGGCGGCTATCACGTGCCGCACATGCACAAGGGATTGAACAGCGTGATCGACTACGCGCATTACACCATCGAGAATGACGAGCGCCATTCGGTGCAATCGAGCCCGGTCCGCCGCGCGCAAGACGCCGACCCGGACGCCGCTGCCACCCGCCACGGCGATCGCGCCTACTACCTGTGGCAGTATCCAAACTTTATGCTGAACTGGTATGAAGGCTATCTCGACACGAATCTGGTGCTGCCGGACGGCGTCGGTGGTTGCACCGTGATCTTCGACTTTTATTTCGGAGATGTCAGCGAGACCGGCCGCGAGTACAACCGCCAAAGTATCGCCGTAAGCGACCGCGTGCAGGATGAAGACACCGCCATCTGCGAGAGCGTGCAGCGCGGACTGCGCTCCCGCTCCTACGGCGCGGGACGCCTCTCCGTGCGCCGCGAGGCGGGCGAACACCTCTTCCACCGGCTGCTGGCGGCTGACTTGAGGCGCGGCCTGGAAGCTGCTTGCGCTCGGTAATGAATCAAACGTCCATGAAACCTCCCGAGGAACGCCAGGACCGGCGCTTGATGCGTGCGATGTTCGGAACCATCGCTCCGCGCTATGACTTTGTCACCCGCATTTTCTCCTACGGCATGGATCGCCAGTGGAAACGGGCTGGCGTGGCGAAGGCGCCACTCCTGGAAGGAACGGTGGTGTTGGACCTAGCGTCGGGCACCGGCGACTTCTCGCAACTCGTACTCAACCGTGTGGCAGGGGCGAGGTCGATCGCGGTGGATCTCGCCGAGCCTATGCTGCGCTTTGCGCGCAAGCGCGGCCTAAAGGAAGCGGTGTGTGGTGACGCCGCGGCATTGCCCTTCGCCGACGGCTCGTTTCATTGTGTCTTCGTCGGCTACGGCTTGCGCAATTTCCTCAATCTGAATGCTGCGGTGGGCGAAATCGCCCGCGTCACTCGACCGGGCGGGATGATGGTAAGCCTGGATTTTTTCCTGCCAACAAACCCCATCCTACGCCGGCTCTATCTTGCCTACCTGTACGCGCAAGGAGCGCTCTGGGGCCTGCTGCTGCACAAACGCGCCCGCATTTACACCTATATTCCGGACTCGATCCGTAGCTTCGTCTCGGTGGAGGAATTCTCTTCGTTACTGCGCCGGACGGGCTACACACACGTGGAAGCACGCCCGTACATTTTTGGCGGCATCGGACTGCACTGGGCGGTAAAGAGCGGGTAGCAGCCGGGCGCACCTGGCTTCCGGGGCGGCGCGCGCCCCTAGGTTTAGACTATGTAAGCAATCGCTTGGGGCCGCTGACGAACTGGCTCCCGCGCTCGTAGAAACGCAGCACTCGGTCAACCTCCTTTGTCAGCCCAATGCGCACGCTCTCGCCGATGGCACCTACAGGCCGCAGTGCCGTTCCCAGCCACAGTGTGCCGTTGCCGCACAGATCAAGGCCGTCGTGCCGCCGGGTAATTCGCATGGCGCTAGCGAGCCGGCCCGGGCCGCGGGCGAGATCCCGCAGCTTCGTGCTGGCTCCGTCCGGCTGCATCAGGGCAACCCCTTGCAGCGGTTCCAGTGCGCGCAGCAGCACGCCAGCGCCGACTCCGTCCCGCTCGCTCGAAACATTGAGCATGTACCAGCAGCCGTAAACAAAATACACGTAGGCGTGCCCGTGCTCCAGAAAGAGTGACCGATTTCGGGGCGTCAGCCCGCGAAAGGCGTGCGCGGCGGCATCACCAACGACATACGCCTCCGTTTCCACAATGCGTCCGCTCATCGTGCCGCCGGCAACCGAGTGGACCAGCGTTTTCCCCACGAGGTAGCGAGCGAGCTCGACCGTATCCACTGGAAGTTCGGCTCGGCGGAGGCACCGGGGCAGACCCAGTTTCGAGAGAAGATTCGCGCGCGCTAGGGACCTAGCTGTGGCTTTTGTCATGGCCCGGCACTTATCACTTGTGCAAGAATGATCGACATCAAGACCGCAGGTTATCACGGATGTTTGGCTGGTGGCACAGGGGGAATACTGGAGGCAGCGGCTTCGGAATCCGTGCACAGGGAGCCTTAGGATTGGTGCTTGGGACGCGATTAGACGGCCGATGGCGGGGGCACAGTTGACCGGTACCTATTTTCCAAGGTGTTTTTTGGGGGTTTGTCGACACGTGTGACCCGCGTCGGAGTATCCGGAGGAGAACCAAAGCAGCGGTCGGTGGAGAAGGAGGTGTCAAC
>JASHYZ010000467.1 GCA_030042795.1 Terriglobia bacterium
CGCCGCAAGTTGAGGTGCGAAACCAAAATCTCAAAGGGTACGCGCATGTCTCCGCTTTCCTTGATGGGTGTGCGCGTGAGTTGCTTCTGCGAGGGCACATAAAGCAGCACGTCTTTGCCGTCGGATAGAAACAGCTTTTGCTCTGGCTTCTGATACTCCCATCGCATTTTCCCTCCGCGCGCCAGGTAAACGTCGCCGGACTCCACCCGGTTCCGGTCCCATGCGGAATACACCTGGGTAAAGCTGACGCGAAGGGTTCGGACGTCCCGGTAGCTGGCCTCGAATTGCCGGATGTAATTGTCCAGCGTTGGAGCCGCGGGGGCAGCGAGTGCGAGTGCGGAGCCATCCCCGGCGACAGACGCCAGCAGTGCGCCGACTGCTAAGGCAAGCCCGAATGCGCGAAGCGCTTTGGAGTGCGGCGGCTTGACGCCGCTTTCCAGGAGGCCAGCTTGCTGGCCGGAACGTGCAAGCGGTGAAGATCGCCCCGCGCAAGCTCGCGCCATCAAAGCGGCAGCAAGCTGCCGCACTCCAAAGGGCCTATTATTGGGCCGGCAGGCCCGCGGAATTCGCATTAGACATCTCCGACTGTAGTTTCTGAAAGGCCACCTTGGTCTGGGGGTCGTTGAGATGCGTTTTGAGGCTGGCCTGATATTCCTCGAGCGCCTGCGCCTTGCGTCCAGTGGCGTCGTAGAGCAATCCGAGCGCCATGTGGATGCGGCCGTCCGCAACATCCATCGCTTCGGCGTTTTTAAGGTCGCGCTCTGCCTCCCGCGGGTCCCCCTGACGCCAGCGGCAAATTCCCAGGCCCAACCATGCTGCCAGGCTTGGCCTGACGGCCAGCGAAGCGCGAAACTGAACTTCGGCTTCCGGAAAGCGGCCTTCATCAAGATAGAATTGGCCGAGTTCGTCACGCGTGCGGGAATCTAGCGGCGACGCGCTGAGCGCGGCTTTGAATTCCCGCTCGGCTTCGTCCCGGCGTCCCAGGTCGTTATACAGGTTGGCGAGATTGCGGTGCGCAAAGGAGTCCCCGGGCGCAATCTGCACTGCCCGCGTCAAATCAGCCAGAGCTTCGTCGTATTGCTGCTGGGAAGTGAGCAACAAACCCATGTTATCAAGCACCACCGGTGCATCGGGCGCCAGCCTGGCTGCCGCGCGCCACTCCTGCTCGGCGAGGTCCGTCTTGCCTTGTTCCCAATAAAGCTTTCCCAGATTGGTGTGCATCACGTACGAGTCCGGCGAAAATGCAAGGGTACGCTGGTAGAAAGTGAAATCGTCCTTCCAATCGCGATTACGCGTCACAGTGCGCAGAGTGGCGGCTACCAGGAGCGCCGCCGCGACTGCTGCCAAAGCAATTCGCCACGCCCGACCGCTCGGTGCAGCCGTCCCCCACAGCCGCCAGCAAGCCCAGGCGATCACCCAGCAGAACCCAACCGAAGGGAGATAAAGGTAGCGCTCCGCAAACGCTGCCACCGGCATCCAGCGGATGTTGAGAGCCGGCGCCAGCGTCACCAGAAACCAGACCAACCCGAACGATGCCAGCCGCGCCCGCTTCCAGAGCAGAATGAACAGCAGGCTGCCAAGAACCACGGCCGCAATCCCGCCCAGAACCTCAGGCAGCAGCACCAGCCAGCTTGTGGGGAATACGTAGTAGGCGCACAGACGCACGGGCCACAGCATCTTTTCGACGTACTGACCGAGAAGGGCGGCGGCCGAGAGCATGAGTTCGTCTGTGGCGGCGCCCGGACGCCCCACCTGAACCGGCGCAAAGCCTCCAAGGAAGTACGCGCGCGCCAGCATGTAAACCGGGATGAAAGCCCAAGCCGGAGCATAGCGGGTTATCTTCTCAAAGGGGCTCGTCTCTGCGCGGTCCTCGCTGTAGAAGTGCTCGTAAACCAGGAGTATCACCGGCAGCGTTAGCGCCGGCTCCTTGGAGAGTGCAGCCAGCGCTAGGCTCAGGACGACGCCCATCTGCATCGCACACCATCGCCGGCTGGGACGGACGGATGACAGGCGGGGAATCCGGAGGTAAAACCCAAAGGCTGCCAGGAAGAACAGCGTAAGCTCGAGGTCGGTTACCGCACCCACCCAATCCACTGATTCGCTATGAGCCGGATGCAGGGCGAACACCAACGCCGCAGCTATCGCAATAAACTCACTTCGAAACAGGCGCCGGGTCACCGCGTACAGCACCAGCACGACGGCCGCATTGAGAATCACATTGACCAAATGGAAGACGAAGGCGTTGGGCCCGAACAGCCGGTAGCAAAGCAGATACCCGAAGCTCATCATCGGGCGGTAGTAGTTGGTGACTCCCGCATAGCCACCCTGAAAGGACCAAACTGAGCTGGTAAAGATCTGGCGCAAGTAATGAAAGCTGCGAAGGTACGGATTGTTGAGTACCTGAGAGCCATCGTCATACACAAATCCGTTGGCGAGGGAATTGAGATAAGGCAGGATTGCAGCCGCAGCGAGCGCCGCCATCACCAGGACGTTTCGCCCATGACTGTGGGATTCGGAGTTCGGGACTCGGGACTCGGGGTCCCGGATTCGGGGCTGGGGGTCCGGGGCTCGGGGGATGGTGGCTTGCGATCCAAGGGCGGCGTCAGGCATGGCGGGGCGGGTTCGGGGTTTGAGCTCGAGAGCCGGTGTCCAGGGTTCGGTGTTCGTGACTCGGTCGCTTGAGCCCTCAGGCCTACCCCCCGGCAGAAGTGGCGGCATAAGCACTACAGGGCCGAGACACCCGCGGCGGCAGTGCCCGAATCCCGAACACCCAGTCGCGAACCCCGGGTCCCGAGCCCCGAATCCCGCTATCCACCCTGCGTAGGATCGTTCACACTCGCCGGCGCCGTGTTGTTCACGTGGATGGTCCCCGAGTCATCGAGGAAATAATGAGCCGTGCCGGTCTTGCCGGGGACCAGCGGATCGGCATTGACGGTGTAACCCAGCACCATCGCGCTGCCCCCGGTGCTGGTGCCTCCGGTTCCTCCGGCATTGCTCTCACTGTTGTTGCCGCCACCCGAAGCCCCTGCGCCTGTGGGCGTGTATTTGAAGACGTATCCGGCCTTGGTGCCGGCAATGAGAGCCGTATCGTTAATCAGTCCAGCCGCTGACACGCTGGGCTGGCCGCCTGTCGCGGGCCCAAGCTGGGCGAGCGTTGTGCTGTACGTTTGGTAGGTGTTGTTGTAAAGCGTTTCCGCCTGATTGATGGCTCTCAAACTCCCAATCGCCGAGACCTGATTGGCGTTGCTCTTGGCGCCAATCAGGCTAGGAATGGCGATCGCCGCGATAATGAGCACGACTACTAATCCCATTTCAGCGTACCCTAACGCCAGCGCCGCAATGGCAAACCCCCTCCCCGACAGACGGCCGGCACTCCGCTTAATATCCGAGAGTGCGAGGTGACCGAAGATCACCGCGAGTATGGGTATGAAGAACGCCAGGACGAAGCCGGCGATTGCCTTCCCACTCGTCCTACCTTCTGACGGAGCTCCGGCGGGCGGCGGTGCGACAGTCAGGTCACCGTGGCACCAACGGCAGACTCTAGCTTCCTCCTGGATTTCCTCCGCGCAATACGGACATTTCGCCATGGTTTCCCCTTGCGTCGCAGAACAAGAGATTTATCCCGGCATTTGTGATCCGGCGCTTTGGTTCCGAAAGCTCTGTCCGCTCGATTCCCCTGTACTCAGTCACTAAATAGTAGGGTCGGTCGGTCCTGCCGGCGCCGTGTTATTGACGTGAATCGCCCCGGACTCATCCGTATAATAGTGAGCAACGCCGGTCTTCCCAGGCACCTGAGGATCCGCATTGACCGTAAACCCCAGCACGGTCGCGGCGCCCGCGCTCGTGTTCGTCCCCCCAGAGCCGGCTTCGCTACTGCCACCACCACCCGAATTGCCGGCTCCCGTTGGTGTATATTTGAAAATGTATCCCGACTTTGTCCCATTAATTAGGGACGTATCGGTAAGGTCTCCGGATGCCGACACGCTAGGCTGGCCGCCGGTTGCGGGTCCAAGCTGGGCTAGCGTCGTGCTATAGGTTCGGAAAGTGTTGTTGTACATCGTCTCGGCCTTGATGATGGCTCCCAAACTCCCAATCGCCGAGACCTGATTGGCGTTGCTCTTGGCGCCAATCAGGCTAGGAATGGCGATCGCCGCGATAATCAGAATGATGGCCACCACGATCAGCAATTCGATCAGCGAAAAACCCTCAGAATTCCTATCCCTCTTCTTCATAGTCCCTTCTTCCTGGCGGGAATCGCAGTCTTGGACTGCGGATAACAATTAAGACGGTCCAGGCCGACTTTCGTTTACCGGGCGTCTCAAGAGTGCGATTGCCGCCACAACGTTAACTCCCAAACAGCGCATCCGACGCCGTCGCCGGGTGCGAACTGTTCACGCGTATCTTATTCGATTCGTCCGTAAAATAGAACGTTTGCCCGGTGGCGCCCGGCGTGACGGGACTCGCCGTGAGCGTATAGTGCTGGATCACCCCGTTTACCGGCGGCGCCGCCGTGTAAGTGAAAGTATAGCCACTCCTCTTGCCGGAAGCGATAGCGCCATCCACCAGGCCTGCGGCAGCCGGGGTGGGATTTCCGGACGCCGGAGGACCCAGTTGGGCTAGCGTGGAGCTGTAGCCCGTGTTATACAGCGACTTGTAATTGAACTCGGCCGCGTTGACGATGCGAAGGGAACTGAGGGCCGCTCCCTGATTTCGCGCGATGGTGGTATGCAGAAGCCCCGGGAGCGCGATCACCAGGATCACCAGGATAATCGCCACCACAATCACCAGCTCGATTACTGAGAAGCCGTTGCGCTCCCCGCGCATATCGCCGAACCTCTTTGCAGCGTTATAGCCCAGCTCCCGGCGCCGGACGGCTGATTCCTTACCGAGCAGGTCCAGCGGGGGGGTGAGCCCAGTCGTCATCCCGGACAGAAAGCCGTCGCACGCTCTCTCTATTCCGCTGCAAAAGATTATACGAACATTGTCACGCCGTGAGCAACGATGGTGGGACCGTTATTTCCGGGTAAGCGGGAGTCTGAAAGAGACGAGGGCTTGAGACCGCCAACGCTCAGCCTACAGAGCGCATTAAGTTGTGGTACACCGTGCAGCCCATAAGAGCACAGCTTCAGCCGTGCGATGCACGGGCTGGAAGCCCGTGCCACGTGGCATGGCCATCCTGGCCATGCTTGTGAATGTCCAAACTCCAGGGGCACCGCTTC
Source organism: Terriglobia bacterium (assembly GCA_030042795.1). The sequence continues at coordinate 5,220 of JASHYZ010000467.1, forward strand.
AGTGCCCTTACACGCTGCACACAACTTACTATGTTCTGTTCAGTCCCCCGTCCCTGCCAGTTCGACTGTCTGAGGACTGGCTCCGCCGTTACCGATAATGGTGACGTCGGCGCTCAGCGGCCCCGTAACCGTCGGGCTGAATGTCACGTTGACCGTGCAGATCTCACCCGGGACCAGGCTTGATCCGCAATCGTTGGTCTCCGCGAAGTCGGCGGGGTCTGTTCCGGTGATGCTGATGCTGGTGACGCTCACCGAATTGTTGGACTTGTTTTCCACCGAAACCATCTTGGTATTGCTCGTTGTGCCTACCGAAACGCTACCGAAATTCAGCTTGGCCGGCGAGATCTCAATGGCATTACCCGTTCCGGAGAGGGTGATCATCTGCGGCGTACCGGGCGCGTTATCG
>JASHYZ010000468.1 GCA_030042795.1 Terriglobia bacterium
ACGAACTGCCCAGGAGGCCGATCCGAAAAAGGGCTTGAAGAGCTGAGAGGCCGGCACGTAGACCGTGGTGGGATCGAGCTCATCGATCGCCAAGTTCTTCACATCCGGCACCACCCCAACCACCTCACGCGGCGGTTCCAGAACCTCGGGATATTGGTGATCGCCATATTCGCCAACTACAATTCGATCCCCAATCGGGCTCTTATCCTGCCACCAGGCTCGCGCCACCCTCTCGCTCACAATAGCGACGGGCACTGAAGACGCGGTGTCGGTCTCCTGGAATCCCCTGCCTCGCAGGATGGGAACGCGCATCGTCTGGAAGTATTCCGAGCTGACGGCGCGATATTCCATGCCACCGATACTATCCTTGGGATGTCCCTCGTGCTCAGTCGGGAGATTGTTGGGGCCGGTAAGAGGCAGCTTGCTCACTACCGCTGCCGAGGTGACCCCTGGGATCACCTTCAAACGTCCCAGCACTTGTTGCTCGAAGCTCCACACCTCAGCGCCGGTGGCCCTCGCCTCCGGCGCGAACGGAGTGACCATCGTGTAGACGTGGCTCGGATCGAAGCCGAGCTTCTGCTGACGTAAACGATACAAGCTCTCGATCAGGAGACCGGCTCCAGTCAGCAGCATCAAGGAAAGCGCCACTTCGCCAATCACCAAGAAGCTGCGCGCGTGGCTACCAACCGTGCTGCGGCCACCCTGCGTGCCGCCTTCTTTGAGCGACGAGTTGGGATCAAGCCTGGAGGTCTGCCAATAAGAGGTGAAGCCAAAGGCCAAGCTTGTCGCCAACGCCATCAGAAAAGTAAACGCGAGAACGGGGCCGTCAACACCAATGTGACTGGCTGAAGGAATATCCCAGGGGATTGAAGAAACGAGGCCCTTCAGGGCCCAGACGGCGGCCACGAGCCCGGCCACGCCACCGATCAGCGCGATCAACAAACTTTCGGTAAGGAACTGACGCAACAGTTGCCGCCGCCCGGCGCCGAGCGCCAGCCGGATGGAGATCTCCCGCTGGCGGGCGTTGGCGCGCGCCATGATCAGACTGGCAACGTTGGCGCAGGCGATGAGCAAGAGCAAGGCGACGGCTCCGAACAGCATCAGCAGGCTCGGCCGAAGGTCACCGAGTAGCCATCGTTGATAGTTCACCAACTGGATGCCTCGCTGCCCCGATTGCGCCGACCCGCTGCGACGATAAGCCTCGAACACCACGTCCATGTTGGCTTGCGCCTGGGCCAAACTGGCTTCCGGCTTTAGCCGGGCAATGACGCTGGTGTTCATCCCGGTGTCCTCGATGGCGCGCCCAAGCTGCAAGGAGAGGAAAACGTCGGAAGGCTGCGCTACAAAAGTAAAACCGGGCGGCATGACTCCCACTACGGTGTAAGCGTTTTCCCCCAATCGAACTTGACGGCCGATCACTGCCGGGTCCGCACCAAAGGCTTTTCGCCAGAGCGAATCGCTTAACACCGCGGTTTGACCGCTTCCAGGCCGTGTTTCATCACGCAGAATGCCGCGGCCAAGGGCAGGATTGACATCCAGCGCCTTGAAGAACCCGTCCGTCACACGCAGTGACTTAATCCATTCGGAAGCACCGCCTCGCTTGATTTCAAGGTCAGGGCTGCCACGGAACCCAGCGATTGCCTCGAACGCGTTGGCATGGTCACGGTAGAATTCGAACTCGGGTACCGTAAACCAAGCGATGACGCCTCCTCCCTCCTTCCACGCCGCCGTTAGCTGCACCATTTTGTCCGCACGGGGGTAAGGTAGCGGCCGCAGGATCACCGCGTTCACTACGCTAAAAATTGCAGTATTGGCCCCGATGCCGAGCGCGAGAGTCAGCACGGCCACCGTCGTGAATCCGGGATTGCGGCGCAGCATGCGGAGGGCGTAACGAAAGTCCTGGAGTAGAGTGCTCATTGCGGAGTCCCTTCAGCTAATTTTCGATTTTCGATTTTCGATTGACGATTGGCCAGGACAATCTCCGTTTTCGCAGTCTTTCGGGACGCGAGCATGATGGCAACCAGCTCGTTAGCTTCTTTAGTGAGATCCTGGAGCCGCTCCCCTTTCACTAGATTAGTCTCTTGGATCAGCTCAAGCCAGTAGAGGCATTCGTCCGCTTCCTCAAGCACAATCGATAGCTTGGCCGCGAAATCCGGCCGGGACTGGGCGCGACACGCTGCACGATAATTCGCTCCCACCGAGGTTGCCGCGCGCAGCAATTGCCGCCCGATGACTTGCGCGGCCAAAGTACGTGGGAGCGCATCAACCAGTTTGATCACGCGTATCGCAAGTGCCTTCGTCCGACACTTTAACTCTTCTGATGTCACTGCAAACCTAAGGAGAAACTCCGTGCAATCGAAAATCGACAATCGAAAATCGGCAATTACTCGTACCTCAGCGCCACCATCGGATCCACCTTGGTTGCCCGCCGCGCCGGAATGAAGATGGCGAGCACGGCTACAGCCGTCAGTAGCACGGCGGCTCCGCCCAAGGCCAACGGGTCCGCTGGTCGAACCGCAAACAGCAAGCTGCCCATCAAGCGCGTCAAGCCGAGCGCCGCAAGCAGGCCGACTCCGAGGCCGGCCAGTGTTGATGACAAGCCCTGCCTGAATACCAAGCCAAGCACGTCACGGCGCCGGGCGCCCAGGGCCATGCGCAAACCAATTTCTTGCTGACGCTGATTCACCGAGTACGAAGTCACACCATAAATGCCGATCGATGCCAGAACCAAAGCCAGGCCGGCAAACACCGCGAGCAAGATCAGGGCAAGACGGCGCCGGGCGACCGAATCGCCCATTACTTCATTCATGGTACGAACCCGATACACCGGCAGGTCGGGATCGATGGAAGAAACTTCTTTCTGAATGGTTGGCGCCAGGCTGAGCGGGTTTCCGGAATAGCGAATGACAACGGCCATTGAACCAGAGGGACGCTGCGCTTGAGGCCAATAAACTTCCACGCGCGAGCGTGCCTCCAGCGTTCGGTTTCGAACGTGTTGGACCACACCGACGACGGTCATCCAAGGACGACGCGTCGATTGGCGGTCTCCTAAATGAAGCCGCTTGCCGATTGGGTCCTGATTGGGCCAGTAGGTCTGGGCTAGGGTCTCATCGATGATGGCCACGGGTTGCGAGGTCTCCGAGTCGCTCTCTTCGAAATATCGGCCCCGGATCAGAGAAATACCCATGGCCTTAAAGTAGTTCGGCGTCACGCCGCGCCAATCCGCTTCAGGCGTCGTGTCCTCGAGGGGAACGGATTGGGTATCGATGGTGGTAGTACCCGAGCCACTGAGGCCACCCAGAGGCAGCAAAGTTACGGCGCCGGCGTCCTCGACGCCCGGCAAAGCCTGGACACGGCCCAGCAATTCGTGATAGAAGGCGCGGACCTGATCGTCCTTGCTATATTTTGCGTCGGGAAGAGACACGCGCAGAGTCAGGACGCCCTCCGGCCGGAAGCCGGGATCTACCTCGAGGATTTTCACGAAGCTCCTCAGGAGCAAGCCCGCGCCAGCCAGCAAAATCAAAGAGAGCGCGGCCTCGCCCATCACCAAAGCGCTCCTGAGCCGATTCGAAGGACCGCCCTGCGTGTTGCGGCCGGTCTTGAGCACCTCATAGGCGCCTGCTCGCCGCGCTGGCGCCAAGCCAAAGAGGACTCCAGTGGCGAGCGAAACAATCAATGTAAAAGCGAGCGCCCAGCCGTCGATTCGGGTGCCGATCACACGCGGAAGGGACTGTGCGCTCAGAGCGGTCAGTCCCCGTAAGACCCATGGCGTAAAAGCAAGTCCCGCGAGGCCTCCCAAGAGGGCCAGGGCGGCGCTTTCGGTGAGCAACTGGCGCGCCAGCCGGCCGGGGCCTGCACCCAGAGCTATCCGCACGGCGGTCTCTCTTTGACGGCCGGAAGCGCGCACCAGGAGCAGATTCGCGACGTTGGCGCAAGCGATCAGAAGAACGAGCCCTACGGCGGCCATCAATACCCACAGCGACGCCTTCACGTCACCAACGGTCTCCTCGAGGAGAGGAACCAAGATGATTCCGAACCCATATTTTGCGTACGGGTAAGAAGGATTCTGTTCAATCATCGTCTTGCCAACCCGATCCATGTCTTCCTTGACCTGCGCGAAGGAAAGACCCGGCTTTATGCGGCCTAGAACCTCGAGTCCGTGGCCGCCACGGCTGCTTGGGCTGAGGTCATCCGGAGAGAACGCTAGAGGACCCCAAATTTCGGATTCCTGAGGATAATCAAATCCCGCAGGCATGACCCCTACAACGATCATTGGAACCGCGTCCACACGAACGGTGCTGCCAATAACGTCAGGGCGCCCCCCGAAAGCCCTCTTCCAGAGTCCGTCGCTCAGCACCACTTCGCGATCGTGACCGGGCTGGGCCTCTTCGGGAAGAAATGTACGGCCCAGTCTCGCTTGCACCCCCAGGATTATGAACAAGCTGGGAGAGACCGACGCGCCAACAACACGCTCCGGGCTGCCCTTCACGCCGAGATTGAAAGTTCCCGTCCTGATGGCGGCAATCCCGTCAAAGCTCTTGTTGAGCTGCTGAAAATCGTGGAACTCGGGGACTGAAACCCAGTTCTGATCGTTCGGCAGGCCGATCCCGGTGAATCGAGTCCACACTTTGATGAGTCGCTCGGGCTTGTTATACGGGAGTGGGCGCAATAACACGGCATCCAGCACGCTGAAGATCGCCGTGTTGGCGCCGATTCCGAGCGCAAGGGTTAAGACCGCCACGAGGGTGAAGCCGGGATTCTTCCGCAGCATCCGGAGGCCGTAACGAAGGTCAGAAATCAGAGTCGCCATAGGTTGCACCTTCAACCTGCAAAATTGACTCATTGATTCAATGAGCCATTGACTCAATGAATCAACCGAGTCATTCGTGCCTCAGCGCCACCATCGGGTCCACCCTGCTGGCCCGCCGGGCCGGAATGTAGCAGGCAAGGAGAGCGACTACAGCAAGCACAATCACTACAACTACGAAGGTCAGTGGATCATGAGCGCTGACGCCGAAAATCAGCTTCACCATTAAGCGGGTGAGCGCCAAAGCTCCAAGCAGGCCCACGGCGAGGCCCAGCAGCGTGACCCTCCCTGCTTCGGCGAGCATCATGAGCAGCACGTCCAGCTTCTTGGCGCCGAGAGCCATGCGTACGCCGATCTCGCGCGTTCGCCGGCTGGCAAAATACGAGATCACACCGTAGACGCCCACGCAGCACATGATCAGGGCCAGCGCCGCAAATACTCCCAGCAGGGTCATGGAGAAGCGGCGAGCCGCCAGCGAGTCTGATATGACGCTTTCCAGGGTCTCGGCTTCGTACATCACTGCCTGGCTGTTGTACGCCTCGAAGGCCCGCCGCACAGGCGCCACCAGCGACTGCGGCGAGCTAGTAGAGCGCAGCACCACACCAACTCCCTGCCCGGCCAATAGGGGTAGAAACTGGTCCGGAGTTTGTGGCAACGCGAGATAGCACTGGGCTTGGACGGTGGAAGTCGAGTCCGAATCCAGACCCCATTGGTTCACGTGTTTGGCAATCCCGACGATTTCGGCCGACACGTTAAGGATGTCAAAATTGACGCGCTTGCCGATGGGATTCTCATTGCCAAAGTACAGCCGCGCGAAGCGATCGTCGATCACCGTTATCATCGGCGCATGCTCGTTATCTTGTGGCGTCAGGAAGCGCCCGCGTTCCAGCGGGATCCTCATCGTCTTCAAATAATCCGGCTGCACCATATAAAAGAGTGTGACTTTCATCTCGGACTCGGTCGGCGGCTTAGGCTGGCCCTCGATCCAAAAAGGAACCTCGGAATCGCCTTGCAGGGGCCTCGATCCCACCGTGAGCGACGCGGCCTCTACACCCGGGACGGCGCTGAGCACATCGTGAATCCGGAGCCAGGACTCTCGAATAGCGACGGGAGAGGTGATGGGCGGGACCGAAACATTGAACGACAGCACGTTTCGCGGGTTAAATCCAGGATCGACGCTCCAAAGCTTAGCCAGGCTTCTGATCATGAGTCCTCCACCGGCCAGGAGGACAAGCGCCAGCGCCATTTCGAGGACCACCAACACGGTTTGGACGCTATGCCGGGCCCCGCTCGCTCCACGTCCACCTTCCTTCAATGTCTCGTGAAGATCGGGTTGCGCGCTCTTGAACGCCGGCGCAAGGCCGAATACTATGCCGGCCAGCACTGACATGACTAAGGTGAACAGGAGCACACGTCCGTCAAGCTGGACATTCTCGGCCCTGGGCAAGGCCTCAGGCACCGCTTTCAGCGCCGCTTTGAGACCCCAGGAAGCGAGCAGAAGACCAAGGCCACCGCCGGAGAGTCCCAGCAGGACGCTTTCGGTCAAGAGTTGACGCAGGGTGCGCCAGTGGCTCGCACCCAGCGCGACCCGGATTGCAAATTCCCGCGTCCGGCCGGTGGAACGCGCGAGCAGCAGGTTCGCAACGTTGACGCAGGCAATCAGCAACACGAAAGCTACGGCAGCCTGCAGCAGCAC
>JASHYZ010000042.1 GCA_030042795.1 Terriglobia bacterium
AGGTGTTCCCGGACACGCTGGTGGGCACGGACTCACATACCACGATGATTAACGGTCTCGGTGTCCTCGGTTGGGGCGTGGGCGGTATCGAGGCGGAAGCGGCCATGTTGGGCCAACCCTGCTATATGCTTGCGCCGCAAGTGGTGGGCTTCAAGCTGCATGGGCGCTTGAAAGAAGGGGTGAACGCCACGGACCTCGTCCTGACCGTTACTGAAATGCTCCGCAAGAAAGGCGTGGTGGAGAAGTTTGTGGAGTTTTACGGGACTGGGCTTTCGCAGATGACGTTGCCCGATCGCGCCACCATCGCCAACATGGCGCCCGAGTATGGCGCCACGGTGGGCTTCTTCCCAGTCGATGACGAAACGTTGCGCTACTTGCGCTCCACGGGCCGCGCCGAGGAAGAAGTCGATCGCGTGGAGCGCTATTCGAAGGAACAAGGGTTGTTCCGCACTGACGCTACGCCAGACCCGGTGTTCAGTGACACCCTTGAACTTGACTTAGGGACCGTGGAGACCACGCTGGCAGGTCCCAAGCGGCCGCAGGACCGGGTGCCGCTTTCGCGCCTGAAGGAGTCCTTCCGCAGTTCGCTGACCGCCCCCACTCAGCAGCGCGGTTACGGGCTCGCCACTCAAGACCTGGAGCGCACGGCCACGGTGCAGTCCAATGGCACGCGCGAAAACTTGCATCACGGTGCGGTGGTGATTGCCGCCATCACGAGTTGTACCAACACCTCGAACCCGTCGGTGATGCTGGGCGCCGGACTGCTGGCGCAGAAGGCGGCCGAGCGGGGACTCAAGGTGCCTTCTTATGTGAAGACCAGCCTCGCTCCCGGCTCAAAGGTGGTCACGGATTATCTTCGCGAGGCCGGCGTACTGCCCGCTCTGGAAGAGCTGGGGTTTGATCTCGTCGGCTACGGTTGCACCACTTGCATCGGCAATAGCGGTCCCTTGCCAGAGCCTGTGGCGAAGGCGGTGACCGAGAGCCCGGTGGTGACAGCGGCTGTGCTTTCCGGAAACCGCAACTTTGAAGGCCGCGTTCATCCGCAGGTAAAGGCAAACTATCTGGCGTCGCCTCCGCTCGTCGTGGCCTTCGGCCTCGCCGGGACGGTCGATATTGACCTCGATCGCGAGCCGCTGGGCACGGACCGCGAGGGGCGCCCTGTCTATTTGCGCGAGATCTGGCCCAGTCAGGCTGAAGTGGGCGAGGCCATGAGCCGCGCCGTGAAACCCGAGATGTTTCGCCGCAATTACGCCAATGTTTGGGACGGCAACCCTACCTGGAACGCTATTCCTGTGACCGGCGGCGATCTCTACGACTTCAAGTCTGACTCCACTTACATTCAGGAGCCGCCTTTTTTTGAGGGCCTGACGGCCGAGCCCGCGAAGATCGCGGATATTCGCGGCGCGCGCGTCCTCGCCCTGCTGGGCGATTCGGTGACCACAGATCACATATCGCCCGCCGGGGACATTGCGTTGAACAGTCCGGCCGGAAAATACCTGCGGGAGCACGGTGTGGAGAAGCGCGACTTTAATTCCTACGGTTCGCGCCGGGGCAATGACCGCGTGATGGTGCGCGGCACGTTCGCCAATATCCGCCTTAAGAATCTGCTGGCGCCAGGTACCGAGGGCGGTGTGACGCTGCACCGCCCCGAAGGCGAACAGATGACCATTTACGACGCCGCCGAACGCTACAAGTCCGAAGGCGTACCGCTGCTGGTGATCGCGGGAAAGGAATACGGCGCGGGCTCATCACGCGACTGGGCGGCGAAAGGCACTCTATTGTTGGGCGTGAGGGCGGTGATCGCCGAAACCTTCGAACGCATTCATCGTAGTAATCTGGTGGGCATGGGTGTGTTGCCGCTCGAGTTCCGGCCGGGCGAAAGCGTGGGGAGCTTGGGCCTCACCGGCCATGAAACTTTTGACATTGAGGGCATCGACGGCGAGCTTCGGCCGCGTCAGGAACTGAAGGTGATTGCAACTGCATCGGATGGCTCTCGAAAGCAGTTCGGTGTGATCGCGCGTCTGGATTCACTGGTTGACGTTGAGTACTACCGCAACGGAGGCATTCTACAAACAGTGCTGAGAAGCTTGGCGAGGGACACTGAATGTCACTTTCGTGCAATCGAATGGTACTAGTGTCACTTGAACGTCCCGGACGCAGTCATTCCCGCGAAAGCGGGAATCCATTGCAAAAGTCCGTGGGAACAGAAGGTATCGAGGAAGTGGATTCCCGCTTTTGCGGGAATGACTGTGCCTCGGAGAGTTCCGCCCAGCAAATGACACCAGTACCAATCGAATCCAACGGGAGCCAACAGGATTGAACGGCGCTACACTTATGCGTGACGCATCGAGCAAGCTACTCTAAGAGTTTTTGGAAAGGGAAGTGAAGCATGACTGGAATTCAGTTTGTAACCGATGAGAAGGGCCGACGCGTGGCCATTCAAATTGACTTGAAGAAATACGGAGCGTTATTGGAAGACTTTTGGGACGGCCTCATCTCAGAATCGCGCCGCAAGGAAAAGGATATCCCCTATGAGGAATACCGAGCGAGCAGACTAAAGAGTGGTCGTCCGCGTGGCTAAGTACAGGCTCTTTATCAAGCCGTCGGCGCAGAACGAACTCGACGCACTTGACGACGCCCCTTTCGCCCGACTCGACTTCAAGATTATGACTCTTGCGGAAAATCCGCGGCCAACCGGATGCAAGAAGCTTAAGGATTACGACGACCAGTGGCGAATTAGGGTAGGCAATTGATGGGTCTTATATACCATCGACGATTCTGCGAAGGTCGTCAGAATCATCCGCATCGCACACCGCCGAGAAGCCTACCAGCGGTGAACGGACGCTCAAGCGCGATCAACGCACGCGGTAGCCCTCGCGGCCACGGACC
>JASHYZ010000469.1 GCA_030042795.1 Terriglobia bacterium
GTCCTCTTTGGCAAAACCTTGGGGGTCCGTTAGGAACAGCACAGGATCACCCGAGGAGCGAAACTTCACGCCCTGATACTGGGTGGGCAGGAAGCCGCTTCCCCACAAGCGATCGTAGAGTGGCTGGCCCGTGGCACCCTGCGTGATGAGCACCACGAAAGCGGGAAGATCCTTGCTTTCGCTGCCCAGTCCATAGGCTAGCCATGACCCGATGCTGGGCCGGCCCGCGATTTGAGCGCCGGTCTGGAAGAAGGTCACCGCCGGATCGTGATTAATGGCGTCTGTGTTTACCGACTTCACGAAGCAGAGGTCATCCGCGATCTTCGCGGTGTGTGGCAGCAGCTCACTCACCCAAGCGCCCGACTTGCCGTACTGAGCGAACTTGAAAATGGAGGGAGCCACCGGCAAACGATCCTGGGTGGCCGTCATTCCTGTGAGGCGCTGGCCCATGCGGACGGAGGCGGGCAACTCCTCGCCGCGTTTTTCCTTCAGCACGGGCTTGTAGTCAAAAAGGTCCATCTGCGAGGGCCCGCCGGACTGAAACAGGTAGATCACGCGCTTGGCCTTAGGCGCAAAATTGGGGAAGCCGGGCAGGCCGGGAAAAGGACGGTCACTTGCTGCTGCCTTCGGCGCCTCATCCGCCAGAAGATCGCGCCCCAGGAGCGAGGCCAGGACCGCAGTCCCAAGGCCGGCCGCGTTGAGTCCGAAGAAATGCCTTCGCGTCATGCACAAGCAACGATCGTGAATGGGATCCATGGCTTACTCCTTGGTAATGGTCTCGTCCAGGTTGAAGATCAAGCTGGCAACGGCCGTGTAGGCCGCCAATTCCACGGGGTCCAGCTTCGGGTCGCGTGGCGAGTTACCTTCCGAAAGGTATTTCACCGCCGCGTCAGGCTTGGCCTGATAGTGCGCTTTGAATTGGCTCAGCGTATCCAGCAGCACCGACTGCTCCTGAGGCTTCGCCGGGCGCGCGAGCGCCAGCCGGAAGGCGTAGTCGATTCGCTGGTCAGGCGAAGCGCCGCCTTCCTTCATCATCCGTTCAGCGAACTTGCGCGAAGCCTCCACGTAAGTGACGTCGTTCATCAGATCCAGAGCCTGCATGGGCGTGTTTGTGCGATTGGCGCGCACGATGCAAGTTTCGCGAGTGGAGGCATCGAAGGTGACCATGGTTGGCGGCGCCACGGTTCGCTTCCAGAAGGTATACAAGCTGCGCCGGTAAAGCGCGTCGCCGGTGTCTGTTTTGTAGCTGTCGCCGAAGGAGACTTCCTCCCACAGGCCCGGCGGCTGGTAAGGTTTCACCGGTGGCCCGCCTACCTTTTCCACGAGCAGGCCTGAGATGGCCAGCGCCTGGTCGCGAATCGCTTGCGGAGGCAGGCGAAAACGTGGACCGCGAGCCAGCAGCCGGTTCTCCGGGTCACGCTCCAGCAGCGCTGGGGTGACCTTGGACGACTGGCGATAGGTGGCGCTCATCACGATGGTTTTGAGCAGGGCTTTCACGTCCCAGCCACTATCCATGAACTTGACGGCCAGATCATCGAGTACGTCCTGGTACATCGGCCATTCGCCTTGAGAGCCAAAGTCGTCAACAGTCTTTACCAGGCCCGTGCCGAACAGCATCTGCCAGAAGCGATTTACGGTCACGCGCGCCGTCAAGGGGTTCGACCGGTCGACAAGCCACTCCGCAAGTCCCAGCCGGTTGTTGGGGAATCCGGCCGGCATCGGCGGGAGCACATGTGGAAGTCCCGGCGAAACCTTGTCGCCGTGCGCGTCGTAGGCTCCGCGCTTCAAAATGAAGGCGTCGCGCGGTGGCCCTTCTCTCATCACCATTACCGTAGGAATGGTGGCGTAATATTCATCGCGTGCCTTCTGAGCCTCGGCCAATTGCAATCGTGACTCCTGCACATCTTCAGGCGCGTACTGGTCGAGGAAGCAGAAGGTGAGCTTGTTAGTCTCAGCGGGAGTTCGCTTGGCAGGCGCGATCGAGGCGATTTCAGGGATGGTCTTCAAAACCGGGAGCACGCCAACTTCCTCAGGCGAAAGAGCGCGGTTGTAAATCCGCACATCTTCAATCGCGCCTTGGAACCGGTCCTCCGGGCCTTCGCCGGCACCGATTCTGAACGGCTGCGGCTCGCCCAACGGCCAGGACATCTCGCTGAAGAGCACTTTGGTCTCTTGCAGCACGCCATCCACGTAGAATCGTGCGCCTGACGGCTTCCGCTTGCCGTCGTACGTGAAGGCGACGTGATGCCACTGGTTCAGGGTGAGCGGTTGTTGCGCTTCGAGCCGCATCCCCAAGTCAGTCCAGCGCATGGTGAAGTGATAGGTGAGCTTGCCGTCGCGCAGGTAAAGCCCATAGCCCGACCCCTCGTGCACGTCCTCGACACTCGACAGAATGGCGCTGTTCGCGGCGGTGGGATAGATCCAGGCAGCGAAAGTCACGGGGTCAAGATAATTGAAGCTCAGCACCTTGCCGGCATTGATATAGCGGTGGCCGGCAAAGCTAGCGGCCTTGCCGAGCTTTGCCGGCACGAAAGGCAGGTTGGCATCCGTCCCGCCGGCCACAACGGGCTGCAACGGTCCCTCGTGCTTGTCGGTCGATTGGCCGGCCGGAGGTTGATGGTCAAAGGAATTCCGCCGGTCGTAAATTCCGGTGGTTTCGCGAAGGTCGCCATCGAGTGGGAAGTGCAGAATCAGTCCCTCGCTGACGTTCCAATCGGGAATGTGCGAGCTCTTCACCCACCGTTCCCACGCGCGCTGGCTCTTGATGATCGCGGGTTGGAGTGAAGAGTAGTCGGCCTGCTTGGCGGCCACTTTCAAGTCCAGATCCTTGAGCTTCGCTTCCTCGTCGGGCGTGGGAGCCTTGATGTAGGGCTCCTCATTACCGAAGTTATAGACGAAGCCCTTCTCCGGCACGTTGTTGAAATAGGCGAAGAGCTGGTAATACTCCTTCTGCAGAGTCGGGTCGAATTTGTGGTCGTGACAGCGGGCGCAGCCTATGGTAAGACCCAACCAAACGTTCGATGTAGTGTCCACGCGGTCCACAACGTAGGCTACGCGGAATTCCTCATCGATAATGCCGCCTTCCGCGCTGGTGCGATGGTTGCGATTAAAGCCGGTGGCGATGGTCTGATCGCGGGTGGCGTGCGGCAGCATGTCTCCGGCAAGCTGATCGACGGTGAACTGGTTAAACGGCATATTCCGGTTGTAGGCGTCGATCACCCAGTCGCGCCAGCGCCACATATTTCGTACGCCATCGCTCTGGTATCCGTTGGTGTCAGAGTAGCGCGCGGCCTCAAGCCATTGCCAGGCCATGTTCTCACCGTAGCGCGGCGAGGCAAGTAGGCGGTTCACCACCTTTTCGTAGGCGTCCGCAGAATGATCATTCAGGAACGCATTAACCTCGGTGGGAGTAGGCGGAAGGCCTGTCAGATCCAGAGTAACGCGGCGTATCAGTGTGGCCGGGTCTGCTTCCGGGGACGGCGCGAGCCCTTCGTGCTCGAGGTGAGCCAGCACGTAGTCGTCGATAGCGTTGCGCGGCCACTGCTTGTGCATCACCACCGGCCGCGGCGCGATCTCAGGCGGAATGAAAGACTAGTGCTTTTGCCACTTGGCTCCTTGCTCGATCCAGCGCCGGATCAAATCGATGTCTCGGTCCGGCAGCTTCGCGAATCCCATATAGGCCGGCGGCATGCGAAAGGCCTGGTTATCCGAACTAATGCGCTGGAACATCACGCTCTTCGTGGGATCCCCGCGCACGATGGCAAATCCGCCACTGTTAAGGGCGGTGAACGCACCCTCTTCACTGTCGAAATGCATTTTGGTCTTGCGGTTGGCCTTGTCTGGGCCGTGGCAGGTGTAACAGTGATCCGACAGAATGGGACGAATATCACGATTGAATAGGACAGTGTCCGAGGGCGAGTCAGCCGCCCAGCACGCTGTACCCGCGCAAATCAAGGTTGAAACGAGCGCTAACTTAATCCTATGGCAACCGAAACCGGCAGTCATCTCATTACCCTTAATGTCAACCGAAGGCCAGTCTATATCTTTGAGTCAACAGGACGCAAGGCCGGCATCAACCGCAACGACTTCGAACCGGGCAGAGACGAGCGGGCTATACACGCGCGTCCGCAAGTCCGGGCTGAACCGGGACAACGCTAGCGCCCCGCGG
>JASHYZ010000470.1 GCA_030042795.1 Terriglobia bacterium
CGTGAAGGCCAAGGGCGAAGTGGCAGCGCTGGCCGAGACCATCAACAACATGACGTATACGCTGGCTACCTTTGCCGAGCAGGTTACCAGCGTGGCCCGCGAGGTGGGCGTGGAAGGCCGCTTGGGTGGACAGGCCAACGTCCCCGGTGCAGCCGGCACCTGGAAGGACCTCACAGGCAACGTCAACCTGCTGGCGGCCAACCTTACCACACAGGTCAGGGCGATCGCCGAGGTGGCCACGGCAGTGACAAAGGGCGATTTGACCCGATCCATTCAAGTGGACGCCCGCGGTGAAGTGGCGGAGTTGAAAGACAACATCAACACCATGATCACCAACCTCCGGCTCACCACGGAACGCAACAGTGAGCAGGATTGGCTCAAGACGAACCTGGCACGCGTCACAAGCCTGTTGCAGGGCCAGCGTGACCTGGGAACGGTAGGCCGGATGCTGCTGTCAGAGCTCACCCCGCTTGTGAGCGCACAGCACAGTGTGATTTACCTGATGGATTCCGAAGCTGAAGAATCTTGCTTGAACCTGCTGGCCGCTTACGCTTCAAGCGCGAGCAACGGCCATTCGAACGGCGATTCCAATGGAAAGGGACAGGGTTACGAGACCTTGCAGATCGGCGAAGGTCTGCTCGGCCAGTGCGCTGCGGAGAAGCGGCGGCTGTTGATCACCGAGCTGCCGCCGAACGCCACTCCCATCCGCTCTGGGCTCTTTGAGGCCCCTCCGCGAAACATTGTGGTGCTTCCCGTCCTTTTCGAGAAGCAGGTAAAGGCCGTGATCGAGCTGGCTTCTCTGTCTAATTTCACGGCTTCCCATCTTGCTTTTCTCGATCAACTGACCGCCAGCATCGGCATCCTGCTGAACAGTATCGAAGCCACGATGAAGACCGAGGGTCTGCTGAAACAGTCCCAACAACTGGCCGGCGAGCTCCAGACGCAGCAGAAGGAGCTGCAAGAGAAGAACGAGCAGCTCGCGCAGAAGGCGCAACAACTTGCGGAGCAAAATGCAGAGGTGGAACGAAAGAATCAGGAAATTGAGCAGGCCCGGCGCGCGCTCGAAGAGAAAGCCGACGAGCTGGCGCTGACTTCCAAATACAAGTCGGAGTTCCTGGCCAACATGTCTCACGAGCTGCGGACGCCCCTCAATAGCATTCTGGTCCTGGGGCAGCAACTAGGGGACAATGCGGATGGCAACCTCACGCCCAAGCAAGTGGAGTACGCCCGCACCATCCATGGCGCAGGCACCGACCTGTTGAACCTGATTAGCGACATTCTTGATCTTTCCAAGATTGAATCGGGAACAGTCACCGTGGATGCCGAGGACATCGAGCTGCCCGGCCTCCTCGAGGCAGTGGAACGATCCTTCCGTCACGAGGCCGAAAACCGCAGTCTTTCCTTCGACATCTCCCTCGACCCCAAGCTCAACCGCAACATGACAACGGATTCGAAGCGCCTGATGCAGGTTCTCAAGAACCTGCTTTCCAATGCCTTCAAATTCACGGAGCAGGGCGGTGTTCGCTTGTCCGTTTCTGCTGTGGCGAGTGGCTGGCATGTGGGGCACCCGGTTCTTCAGAACGCCGGTACAGTGGTCGCGTTCGAGGTTTCTGATACGGGTATTGGCATCCCGCTGGAAAAGCAGCGAATCATCTTCGAAGCCTTTCAGCAGGCCGACGCCGGCACCAGCCGCAAGTACGGAGGGACGGGCCTCGGCCTTGCGATTAGCCGCGAGCTGGCCTACTTGCTCGGAGGCGAAATACAACTGCACAGCACACCCGGGTCCGGCAGCACGTTTACTCTCTACCTGCCTCTGAGTTATGCGGGCCCCTCGGTTCCGGTCCAGGCCGCAAGCAATAAGGACGCGTCCGCCGCCTCGGCGCTGAGGCTCCCCTCGGTGAGGTTGCCGGACCGGCCCGTGGAAAAAATCCGGGATGATCGCGACAACATAAAGCCCGACGACGCCACGTTGCTGATCGTGGAGGACGAGCCCAGTTATTGCCGGGTACTGGTGGACATGGCGCGGGGTTCAGGGTTCAAAGTACTCGTCGCCATGCGCGGCGCGGATGCTCTCGAGTTGGCCCGGAAGTACCATCCCACTGCAGTTTCCCTGGATGTTTTCTTGCCGGACATGCTGGGATGGACGGTGCTGAGTCAACTCAAGCAGGATCCGGCCACGCGGCACATTCCGGTGCAGATCGTCACCTTGGATGAAGACCGGCAGCACGGCTTGGCTCGCGGAGCCTTCAACTTCGTAACCAAGCCAGTGACGCCCGAGGGATTGACCGGCGCTCTCGAGCGCATCAAGGAATATGCCAAGCCTCGCCGCCGGCGCCTGTTGGTGGTGGAGGATGACGCCGCTGACCGGTTGAGCATCCGCGCACTGTTGGAGCACGACGATATAGAAATCGAGACCGCGTCTTCGGGCGAGGAGGCGCTTAGCTCGCTTCGCGAGAGCCTGTTCGACTGCGTCGTGCTTGACCTCCGTCTGCCGGACATCTCCGGGTTTGAAGTGCTGGAACGTCTGAGTCGTGATCCAGCCCTCCGCGACATTCCCATTGTGGTGTTCACCGGCAAGGAGCTTTCTCCCGAGGAAGATGCACGGCTTCATTCCATCGCGCGCAGCATCGTCGTGAAGGGCGTGGAGTCGCCTGAGCGGCTGCTGGACGAAACAGCGCTCTTCCTGCATCGCGTGGTGGCCGATCTGCCCCCCGAGAAGCAACAGATGATCGAGC
>JASHYZ010000471.1 GCA_030042795.1 Terriglobia bacterium
AAATGCAAACCGCACTGTTGGCCATATCAGCACGCTCCTTCCACGGTGAGTGCGGCGCGTCGTCGATAACGGCGTCGGCGTTGTCAAGCACATTTTAGAGACACTACCACTGCCGCGTGCGGGCGCGGGGTCAAGGGCGGTCCGGCGCTCTTGCTTTTCGCCGGACCGTTCATCGCAGACCCTTGAGGCCGCGCCCGCACGCCCAGACTTGAACCCCGACGAAGCGGAGTTCGGAGAACGAAGCTTCGTCCTAGAGGA
This sequence comes from Terriglobia bacterium, assembly GCA_030042795.1. The sequence continues at coordinate 259 of JASHYZ010000471.1, forward strand.
TTCTTTTTCGGCGGTCCCGACCAAGGCTCGCCTCCTGGAATCCTGCGATGGTAGCCCTGCGGCTCCACCAGTCATCTATTCGATCCCCGCGATGCGGGACCATGATTCGCTGTTCGAACTCCCGGCCTGATGCCGGGAGGCTCGACGCCGTTATAGATGCGCTACCTGGCTTTCTGAGCTCAAAGCCGCTGCAGCTCGGCTTGCTGAGGCCCTGGCAGACGTGGACGAGGAAGAACTGGTAGCTGAATTCAAGCGGGTGCGCCAGCGAGGAAAGAGCGCGGCGCATTGAGATGATTGTTCTCGATGCGAACCACTTGATTTTTGATTACGCTTTGGTGTATATTTATTGGGTAACGAATGCGATTCGTTGCTCGTGAAAGCTGAGACCTTGTCCACGCGGGCGGCTTCGGCGCGACTCACAGCTCTACGGGTGTGAGGGCATGATAGTGACGTGGCAGATACGGATGATGAGCTTTTCCGCAGAGGAGTAATTTCGAACTCGATGGGGGCGAGGCTCTCGCAAAAATCGCGAAATGAAGGAGGGTCCCACGATCTTGTTGATAGCAAAGGGCCGACTTTTGGAACCCACGATGTCTATGAAAATACATGACTTAAATTAAACAACCCACGATGTTTATGAAAATAAACAAATTAACTATCTGTCAAGGCTCAAATAACCCTCGCTTAGCCGGTCAGCTTCCTCAGAGGTGGGTTCTCCCAGCGGGTTGCCCTGGATTCCATGACCTCCCCACAGTCCCAAGGCCGAAACCGAATGTTAAAGCATACGGTCGAAGCCTAAGACTCGTTTAGAATCAACACGACTCCCGAACGAAGCCACCATATTATTGATTCTAAATATCTTATCCTGATAAAGCCATCATCTTGTTGATAGGAAGCCATTTATCTAAAATGGCTGCCATGCGACTTGGTCCGCAGTGTGTCGACCAGTAGGGCCGGCGTCCGCTGCCCGCGCGCCTTCACAAAAGGGCTATGCTAGCCTGAGCGCTTATGATAGAAAACCTTGGGACGGCCCTGTGGAACAAGACCTGCACCTAGTGAAGCGCTGTCTCGCTGGCGAAGATTCTGCCTGGGAACAGTTGCTACAGGGGCACAACCGGAAGATCTACAACCTCTGCTATCGCTTCACGGGCCGGACGGGCGAAGCTGAAGACTTAACCCAGGAGGTCTTCATCAAAGTCTTCCAGACGCTAACCACTTACGACGCGGCGCAAGGAAGCTTCAGCACCTGGCTGAACCGGGTAGCTCGCAACCATCTGGTGGACCACTACCGCCGCACGCGCAAGGACCGGGTGACGTCATCGCTGGATGACGAACCGGCGGGCATTGAGAACGAGCCCAGCACGGAAGAGAGTCCCATGGCGCGTGTGGAAACGCGCGAGCGCCGTGAGCTGCTGCAGTCGGCGCTTGACCAGCTTTCGCCGGATATGCGCGAAGCCGTCATCTTGCGCGACTTTCAGGATCTCGACTATGAGGAGATCGCCCAGGTGCTGCGGGTGCCGCAGGGTACGGTGAAATCGAGAATCAATCGCGGAAGGTTGGAACTGGCGAAGGTGATAAAGCGTATGGAAGGAGTGAGGGGTGAATAGGACGGAAGGCATGACCCATCTGGAGCTCGAAAATCTCGTGAGCGAATACCTGGAGGGACAGCTCGACACTGTCCGCCGGGTGGGGGTGGAAAAGCACCTCGGCGAATGCGCCCCTTGCCGCGAGCTGGTGGCTGATGTCCGGCATGCGTTTGAGCTCTGCCGCGCGGCCGAGTCCGTTGAGCCCGCCCCGTGGCTGGTGCCGAAGATTCTGCGCGCCACGTTGGGTGAGCGCAAGCCCGGCTTGGTAGAGCGGATCACAGCCTGGTTCCGGGCAGGGGTGCAAGTGCGCGTGATTTCCACCGCCGCCATGACGGTGTTTTCGCTCTCGGTGATTGCCAACGCCTGTGGCATCAGCTTCCGGAACCTCACGCTTGAGGATCTGAATCCTCGAACGTGGGCGCATCAGGTCGATCGGAATGGCCATCTGTTGCTGGGCCGGGCTGAGAAGTACTACTACGACCTGAAGGTGGTCTACGAGATCGAGTCGCGTTTGCGTCAGCTTCGCGCCCAGCCCTCCGGCGAGCCCGAAAGCCCGAAGACGCCGCCCGGAGGCTCGACGGACGGCGCACCCGCGGAGGAGCCGGCGCTTGCCTCGATCTCGAATCCGCACGGCTTCCTTTGGGAAGGCTGGCTGTTGCTGGAGCCGGTGTCCGATGGCGTCCGTGCAGGAGGGAGTACAAGCCGATGACGTGCGCGAATCATCCCCAAACCGATTCTGTAGCCTATTGCGGGAACTGTGGGCGCGCTCTGTGCGCCCAGTGCAAACGTGAAGTGAGTGGCATGGTGTATTGCGAGTCTTGCCTGGCCACTCGCCTTCGGTCGTCAAGCCTGCCGCCCATCACTGGTTTTGGCGAAGGGCCGAACCCGGGCCTCGCGCTGTTTCTCGGTTTCATCCCGGGCGTAGGTTCCATTTATAACGGTCAGATTGTGAAGGCCATGGTGCAGGTGCTCATTTTCGGATCGCTCATCGCCCTGAGCAATCGCGTGGGCGGACCGTTTGACACCATCTTCGGACTGGGCGCCGCGGCCTTCTACTTCTACATGGTGATTGATTCCTACCAGACCGCGCGGCGCAAGCAACTTGGCCAGCCCACTGAGGAATGGCTTGGGTTGGGAGATTTCAAACTTGGCGCGCCCGTCGGCGCCGCGCTGTTGGTCGGTCTTGGTGTGTTGTTCCTGCTAGACAACTTCGGCATACCGGTGTTCCAGTCGATCAGCCGGTTCTGGCCGGTGATCTTAATTGTTATTGGTCTGGTTCTGCTGCAAAACCGGATGCGCGGAGGCGGAAGCCCTCCGCGCAGCAGCGGACCAACGCCGCCGCAGGGGCCCACGGGGCCGCGAGGACTTTGAAAGGCGAGGAGAGAATCTCGGGACGCGCTACGGAAGGGCGGGACTTCAGTCCCGCCGTAGGCCGGCCCCAACACTTTAAGTTAGAGGGCCTCGGTACGGCGGGGCTGAAGCCTCGCCCCTCCGCTACCCCTCTTGAAGGAGTTAAACGGAGGAGGTTGCGATGATGAACTGGGATGCCGGGATTTTAGTACCGCTGGGCGCTTTTGCGATGACGGTGATCATCGTCGGCATCGCCGCATTTCGGAAAATGCGCGAGCGCGAGTTGCAAGCGCACGCCGAGTTACGCCAGCGTGAGATGGAGCACGAGCGCCGCCTGAAGGAGTTGGAAATCGAAAGATTGAAGCTGGAAGTTGAAAAGAATAAGGGCGAAAGAGTGTCGTAAGCAAACCGCACAGGCGAGGAGAGGGTCATGAATTGGGACGCCGGGATAGTGGTACCGTTAGGCGCTTTTGCGATGACGATCATCATCGTGGCCATCGTCGTATTCGGAAGAATGCGTGAACGGGAACTTCGCGCGCACCAGGAGCTA
>JASHYZ010000472.1 GCA_030042795.1 Terriglobia bacterium
CCAAGGCGCTTCGCGCATTTTCATGCACGCTGATTGGGGTAACAACTAGCCCCGAAATCCCATCTTTTAGCATCCCGGTAACCTCTTGCATTCCCTCTATCTCACCTGTTCGTCGCGGGCCACTTTGCCGTCGCGCACGTGAATAATGCGGCGCGCGCGCGCGGCAATGTCGTGCTCATGCGTCACCAGGACGATGGTGTTGCCGGCCGCCTGCAGCCGGTCGAACAGATTCATGATTTCTTCGCCGGTGGCGGTATCGAGGTTGCCGGTGGGCTCGTCGGCCAGCAGCAGTGACGGGTTATTCACCAGGGCGCGGGCGATGGCTACGCGCTGGCGTTGGCCGCCTGAAAGCTCGTTAGGCTTGTGGTCCATGCGCTCACCCAAATCCACACGCCGCAAGGCTTCTCGAGCGCGTTCCAGCCGTTCAACGGCGGGAGTACCGTTGTAGATTAGCGGCAGTTCGACATTATGAAGAGCGGAGGCCCGAGAGAGCAGGTTAAAGGTCTGAAAAACGAAGCCGATTTCCTTGTTGCGAATAAACGCCAGTTCATCGTCTGTCAGCTCACTCACCAACCGGGTGTTCAGCCAGTAGCGGCCGCGTGTGGGCGTATCGAGGCAGCCGATAAGGTTCATCAAGGTCGATTTGCCGGAACCGGACGGACCCATGATGGCTACATATTCTCCGCGGTGAATGTCAAACGATACCCCGGAGAGCGCATCCACTTGAACGGCGCCCATGTCGTAGGTCTTCCAGAGATTCTCAACGCGGATGAGGGTGCCTTGAGGCGGAGCGCTGACTTCCTCGATCGTTGATGTGAGCAGTTGGGTTCCCATTTTCCTCTCGGGGCCACTTCAGCAGGTGTTCTTGAAAGGCATCGCGGCAAGATGGCCTCCTCAAGGCCCTCCGCACAAAGCTATGAAGTGGCCGGCGCCGCCGCAACCGGCGCAGAGTTGTCAATTCGCACCTTGGTATCGCTCTTCAGCGTCCTCAACACTTGGTAGCTGCCGGTAACGATTTCGTCTCCTGTCTTTAAGCCTTTGAGCACTTCAACGTTGGTCTCGCCCATGATGCCCGTATCGACCGGAACAAAAACCGCCTTCCCATCGCGAATCACAAAGGCGCCTTGGATTTCTTCCTTAAGCCGCGCCTGCTCCTGCGGAGAAAGTTGAGTCATTGGCGTGGCCGCCAGCGCCTTTCCCTTCGTACTCTGGGAAGCCTGCTCGAGCTCGCGCCGGGTGCGAATGGTGAGAGCCTGAATGGGAATCGCTATCGCGTTTGTCCGGGTGGCGGTGGTGATTTTGGCCGTGGTGGAAAGCCCCGGACGCAGGTTCGGGGGCGGGTTATCCAGTGTGACCACCACCTTAAAGTCTTTGGCCTCCTGGTTGGTGGTGCCGCTGCTGGTGCTTGTGGTGGTGGTCTGGCCGGTGGTGCTGCTCACAGCACTCTGACCGATTTGGGTCACCTTGCCGGTGAAGGTTTTGTTGGGGATGGCATCAATGGTCACCTGGGCCGGCTGGCCCAGCTTGACGTTCACGATATCCGTCTCATCCACCATCACCTCGGCGGTAATGATTGACATATCGGCCACCTGAAACAGCACACTGCCCACGCTATTCTGGATGCCGGGTACCACGTTTTCGCCGACGGTGACCGGAAGGGACGTCACGATACCGTCCATTGGGGAGACGTAGACCGTTTGGGCAAGTTGATTCTGGAGTCCCATCAACTGCGCCTTATCTTGCGAAAGGCGCGCGTTCGACATGTCGCGGTTAAAGACAGCCGTCTGAAGCTGCGCCTTGGCCTGAGCCACCGACGCTTGGGACGACTGCACGGTAGCCTTGGCCACCTCGTAGTCGCTTAGCCTGGAATCGAAATCCTGCTTCGAAAGCAGGTTGTCTTTGAAGAGCTGCTGGCCGCGGTCGAAGGCGTCACTGGACTGCTTAAACTTGGCCTGCGACTGCGCCAGGTTGGCTTCCGCCAGGTTAAGGGCCGCCTTGGCCGAATCGACGTTGGCTTGCATGGCTGACTGATTCGCTTGCTCGGTCTGGATGGCGGCGCGCTGAGCGTCAACACTGGCGGTCTGCTGCACATCTTCGGTGCGCAGCAGGAGCTGGCCCTTCTTGACGATGTCGCCTTCCTTCACGTTGATCTCGGTGATCTTGCCCATGGAGTTGGCGTTCACGTTCACCAGGTTGGCGTCCGGCGGCTTGATCTGGCCCGAGGCGGTGACAATGGAAGCGAGGTCTTGACGGGTCACTTTGCCGGTCTGCACCACCACAACGCCGCGCTTGCTCCAACTGATGCCGCCGATCACGAGAATGGTGAGCACCACCAAGGCGACGATGGCGACAATCGTTTTCGTCCGTGGCTTCATGCCTTTTTTGGCGCGAGGGGGCGGGGGGGTGGTTCCCAAAAGCGAGCCTTCTGAAAGCTCAAGGCGCCCTCTCAGCTCGCGTTCTTCCACCGCCACTGGATTGCTCATATGATTTTCAACTCCTTGAGAACTCGGCGAACCGGCGCCAGCGCATCCTTGCGGTCAGTTCTTTGGATGCGCGCGCCCCAAATGGCAACACTTTGGCTTCGTTCGATACTACGTATGAGGGCCTCGAAAAGTTCCGCAGCCGCCCGTGAAAATCGCTGGGCTTTGATGAGACTTCTGTCTTTTGAACGCGCCTGTCATCTTGATATGACGTGGCGGAGCCGCGGTTGTTACATCCCAGCCAAGGCGAAACCGCAGCACCAAGTTGGTAACGGCGAACGGCCATTGGTGGATCTTTATCCTGGCAGCGGGATCCAGCCCTATTTTACCGCGTCTGACGCGGCTTAGGAATCGCAGATTCTCGATGTTTGCTGGGTGGGGAAGGCTTGCGGGACCGGTCTAAACCGCCCTTTCCGCGCCTTTCGGGACGTCGGGAGGTTAAAGCTTGGCTATCCGCGTCATGAAACAGCAGGGCTTACGAGTTCTTCAAGGGCGGAAGCGCGCGTCAATTCAGAGTCCAACTCGGCTACCACGCTTCCCGCGTAGCTGATGAAATGGTGTCCTGAAAGCAACAGTGTGTACCCCAGCCACAACTTTGCCGGATCGAAAGTCCAGTGCCCGAGGAGCCGGAACAGAAACTTCCAATACTCCCAGCGATAGGAGGAAAAAATACCTTGGGACCAGATCGACCGAAGCACAACCTCAAGGTTATACCAGAAGCCATAGCGGGTGGCTTTTTGCAGCCTGTTCGTCTTCCACTGAAGCAGCGAACGGTAGGCACGCTCGTAGAAGGCTTTCGGTGAGTACAAGGAGAGCAGTGTCTCACGGAACCCTTCGAGCAGGAACGGCAGGGGCAGCAAGGTTCTGAAGTTCGGGGGGTCAAAGTTCGTGTTCGAAGGGCTGTCGGGATATAGCCTTCCCTGTTTCAACATACGGTCATAAAGCGGAGTGGTAGGAGGCGCTTGCAGGAAACCGGCCATGGCCCAGGGGATGGCGGCGCTTTCGATAAACTCCTTCTGCCGCTCAAAAATATCCTTGGTGTCGGAATCGAACCCGATGATGAATCCTCCGGTGACCCACAGGCCGCTACTCTGGATCAGCCGGACACTTGCAAGCGGATCATGCCGCAGGTTCTGGAACTTCTTGGCTTCGGTCAGAGCCTCTTTCGAGGGGCTCTCGATGCCTACGAAGACGTAAAAGAAGTTCGCTTTCACCATGGCTTCGATCAACTCGGGCCGTTGAGCGAGGTCCATGGAGGCTTCCGTATAGAACAGCACCGGATAGTTCCGATCCTTCTGCCAGCCTTCCAGACCGCGGGCCAGTTCGAGCGCCCGCTTGTGATTTCCAATAAAATTGTCGTCCACAATGAAAACCTGCTTGCGCCATCCCAGATCGAGCAGCGCGTCGAGTTCCGCCATGAGTTGTTGTGGCTGCTTGGCTCGCGGCTTTCTTCCATAAATGGTGATGATGTCGCAGAATTCGCACTGGAAGGGACATCCGCGGGAAAACTGCACCGACATGGAACCATAGCTCTTGATGTCGAGCAGGTCAAAGCGGGGCACGGGCGTCTTGCTGACGTCAGGCTTTTCCTCAATAACGTAAAGCCGCTTGGCATGGCCGTTCTCAAGGTCAGCGGCGATCTGAGCAAAGACCTCATCGGGCTCGCCCACCACCACGTGGTCGGCGAGTTTCAGCAAGACCGCAGGCTCGCTGCTGGCATACGGTCCGCCTACCATGGTACGGCGCCCCAGGCTGCGCGCGCGCTTCAGCGTATTTCGCACCTCCGTCTCCTGGACGTGCATTCCGCTCACCATTACCAGGTCAGCCCACAAAATGTCGGCGTCCGAGACTTCCTGGAGGGCCTGGTCGATCAGCCGGAGCGTCCAAGTTTTCGGGCAGAGGGCAGCCACCGTTAGAAGTCCGAGCGGCGGCATGGAGGTCTTTTCAGGAATGAGCGCCAGCATGCCTTGAAATCCCCAGAAGGACTCCGGGATTTTGGGCCAAATCATCAGCACTTTGAGCCCGGGTCCGAGCGGCGGAAAACTCTCCTCGTTGCCGTCAGAATGGGGCGCGATTGCCGCAGACGCTTCTTCACAACTAGTCATATGGACCAAGGCATCCTTGCCTAAGAAAGCAGTTGACGATCGCGTACGAGATCGCTTTGAAGGCGCGGTAAGAGTATCACGAGGCCGCAAGTAAAGCTCGCCTAAAATTAAAGAAACGCAGATGCAGATCTTTCTTCTTTAGCTACAAGGGTGTGTGAGCAAGATACCCTCCCCACCCCACACTACTTTCGCGGGCTAAGAGTCTACTGAATCTGCTTCTTCAGCTCGGCCAGCAAATTCAACGCTTCGATGGGCTTCATGTTATCGAGGTCTGCCTGCTCGATGGCGCGCACCACTTCGGGATTGAGAGGAGTGAAGATGGTCAACTGGACGGGCGGTCGTTCGCGGCTGCGCCGGCGCTTGGGGGCTAACGAAGGGTCAGGAGAGGCTGTGTCCGGCGGGCCATCGCCGGCCGGTTCTGGCTCTTCAGGCCCTTCAGTCGCCAGGCTTTCGCTGAGCGTGCGCTCGCTTTGTTCGTGACGGGCCAGAATCTCGCGTGCCCGCTCGATGACAGCGGGGGGCAAACCCGCCAGGCGCGCCACTTCCACGCCGTAGCTCTTGTCGGCGCTG
>JASHYZ010000473.1 GCA_030042795.1 Terriglobia bacterium
CGACACCAGTCATCTGCGGCATTCGCTGGTCTGAGAGCAGCAGGCTCACAGGGGTATTCCTTTGTTTAAGCCCTTGCAAAGCCTCAAGCGCCGTGGCCCCCGAATCAGCGCGCAGAACGCGATAGCGTTCGGCATAGTGCCGGCGCAGGTCGCGTTCCACGGCGCGCAACACCTCAGGGTCATCGTCAACGGCTAGCAGAACAGGTTTTGGCATTCGTGTCCGCCCGCAATTTGAAGACTACTGTATCATGTGTTGGAGCACCAAAAGCGTCTCATCGTCGCGCCGCGGTCCATCGCCGCGAAAGGCTTCGACACCCGCTATCAAAGCACGGCTGACTTGAACTGGGGTATCCACGCGCACGCCGCGTGTTATTTCGAGCAAACCCCGATGTCCGAGTTCGTTACCCGAACGATCCAAAGCTTCGGTTATTCCGTCTGTATAAAGAACGAGCATATCGTCCCGACCCAACCGTACGCCCGTTTGCGAATAGGCTGTGCCCGCAATCAAACCGAGCGGCAACCCTTCGATATCGACGGCAAATGGCGTTGCATCCTCGAGCAGATCCCAGGACCGGTTTCCGGCGTGGTACCAGAGAACCGGCGGGTGGCCGGCATTACTGAAGAGCAGTTCGCCAGTCTCGAAGTAGAAACCGAGCACCGCGGCGGTGGCGTACTGGCCGTCTACCAACTCGCCCGCGAAGGCATCGTTCAACTCCCGCATCAAAACGGACTGGTCCCAGTTGTCAGTATGTCTTTGCAGCACGCGGCGCAGGTTTTCAGCCACGAGGCTTGCTCCCCTTCCATGCCCCGCGACGTCTGCCAAGGCAACGCGCGACACCATGCCCTTGCTGCAAACCGACAGGTAATGAACGTCTCCCCCGCCTGCATCCGGTTCCAGCGGTTGGGAGTACACCCAACCCACGAGGCCTGGCAACTCTACAGAATGGTCTTCACTCCGGTTGCCGCCCCAAAGCTCAAAGCATGCAAGGCGGGAACTGATCGGGTTCATGGCAGTTCATCCGAGACAAGCTATTGGATGAATAACCAAGGAGCTTGGTTCAGGGCTTGGCGGGAAAGCGGGAGGAGAAATACGCGTCCAGCCCGGAGACGACCTCAGTGAGGCCCTGGTTAAGATTGTGATTGAGCGCCGTCACAACGTCCGGGATTTCTTTGCCCTGCACGGGCTCGCTCTGAGAATAGAAGTGCGTCCAGACGATCTTGCCCTCTTTCCGGTCAAGCAACTGGAATTCCATCGTTAGGAGCCCTGAGATGTTGTTGGCGTCAACTTCTTCGAAATCATGCAACCAACCTTGCAGAACAAACCCGCCTTGAGCCGAGCTGCCCAGCTCCGCCACAGATGGATACCTGCCTGAAGATCGGAGCTGGCGGATTAAGGCAAGCTTCACCATCCGCACAGGCGGCTCAACCCAATAATGATAGCTATAGGTCCCGATCTCGTTCGGTCCGAACCGGTAGGCGATAGGTCCATCTTGCAGAATCTCAGGAGCGCCGATACGGCCGATAAGCAGAGTGATGGGGTAAGCGCTCGTCAAGGGCTGGGCTGGCGGCGGAAGCTGCAGGGTGTAGTACCGGATGGGACGCCCGCCACCGCAGTCACTAAGGGCCAGGACCGTGAGCAAGGCCACCATGCAAGCGATCATTCGACGCATCACTATCGCCCCTTCCGCCTTCTCAATTTTCACCAGGCTTGCGCTCCTTCGGGTTGTTGGCACGAATCAGGGTATAGGGCCGCCGCTTGAGACTTTCGGTTAGAACCTTCAGATTTTGGGTAGTCACGCGGACATTCTCGAGCGTTTGATCAATGTTGTCAGCGTTGTAGTCCAACGTCCTACCGAGTTGGTCGATAACCGACGACGCGGAAGCTAGCGTCTGCCGCAACTCCACGATCGAACTTCGCAGGTCCTGCCGGTTCTCAAGTACCACCGCGTCGATGTGACCCAAAGCCTCATTCGCCTGACCCATCGTTTTCTTCAAGTCATCGAGCAGCGGCGCGAGGCGGGTGCTGGCGGTCTGGACGTTGTCCAGAGACGCTGCGACCTTGGGCCGGTCCTCCGCCAGCATGGCATTTACGTTGCCCAAAGATGCGCTGATGTTGGCGCGATTCCGATCGTTGAGCAGGTCGTTGGTGCGCGCCAGAGTCACTTGGAGTTCATCGAGACGCTGATTGAGCTTCTGCAACGCCTGCTGCACCATGGGCTGGAGATTACCCACCATGTCGCCGAGATCGCTAAAGGTCACGGAATCGGCTGACCTCACCACGCTGCCTGGCGGCGCGCTTGGGGCCTGGCGGCTGCCCGTGGTGAGTTCCACGTAATTGTCACCCAGGGGACCCAGACTCGTGATTTTAGCCAGGCTATCCTCTTTCAAAGGAATATCTCGATCAACGTTGAACTCCACTTCAATGCGGGTTGAATCGTTGGGATCAACCCGGACGTGTTGGACGGACCCGGCCTTCATGCCCCCATATCGCACCGCGGCTCCCGGCTCGATCCCGCCCGCAAACTTGAAATAAGACCGATGGGAGATGTTGCCGCGGTTGAAGGTGCCGGCCACGGAGAGAACCGTCACAATAAGCAGGACGGCCGCCACCAGCACAAACAACCCCACCCACACCTGCTCGGCCCTCGAACTCATCCTGTTCTCATGCCTCCAAAGCGCGCTAGCGCCGGGTCTCTGCTTCTCCGGTCAGCATCTGCAAGTAACTCAATTCATCTTCCACCTGTGGTTCCGGGACGCGGTCAAGGAATTGGCGCACGCGCGCGTTTGTGCTGGCCGTAAGCTCCTCCTTGGCGCCCATTGCGATCACATCGCCGCGGTCGATCAAGAGCATCCGGTCCGCAATCAGGAAGGCG
>JASHYZ010000043.1 GCA_030042795.1 Terriglobia bacterium
ATATTGAGTTCAACTACCAGTCCATAGGCTCGGGCGGAGGGATCCGGCAGACGATTGACAAAACAGTGGACTTCGGCGCTTCCGACGGTCCCATGACGGACCAGCAGCTCGCCGAAGCCAAGCAAAAACTGGGCTATGACGTCCTGCACTTCCCAACTGTTCTCGGTGCGGACGTGCCCAGTTATAACATTCCGGGAGTGACAGCGTCGCTGAAGTTCACACCCGCAGCGATCTCGAACATCTATTTGGGCAAGATCACGAAGTGGAACGATCCCGCCCTCACGGGCCCTAATCCCGGAGTAAAGCTTCCCAGCACAGATATCGTTGTAGTCCACCGTTCCGATGGCAGCGGCACCACCTACATTTGGACGGACTACCTATCCAAGGTCAACCCCGAGTGGAAGAGCAAGGTGGGTTTCGGCACCTCGGTGAACTGGCCGGTGGGCTTGGGAGGCAAAGGAAACGAGGGCGTAGCGGGTCTGGTGAAACAGACGCCCGGCGCTATTGGCTACGTAGAGTTGATTTACGCTATCCAGACCAATATCCCCTACGGAATTGTCCAGAACAAGGCCGGAAAATTCATTAAGGCGGATTTGGCTTCGGTGACGGCCGCCGCAGCCGGCGCGGCGGCGAACATGCCCAATGATTTCCGCGTGTCGATCACGGACGCGCCTGGAGCGGATGCCTACCCTATTTCGAGCTTCACTTGGCTTTTAATCCCAAGTCATATTGAAGACGCCACAAAGCGCGCCGATATCAAGGCGTTCCTACAGTGGATGCTGACTGACGGCCAGAAGGACACCGAAGCTCTTGCCTACGCACCGCTGCCCGAGGCCGTGGTGGCGAAGGAGGCGAAGCAGATCGATCAGGTTCAGTAAGCGGACTCGTTTTGGGGTGCTGAGTGGCCTGCCTCATCCCTCCGGCAGTTGCATATCGGTGGGCCTTCTGGCGATCAGCGCTGTTCCAGCCCATCGCGAGACCTGCCACTTTGACCCCCAGGCACCCTATGGCCACCTCGAACGCTGCGGTAACAACTGGGCTGCCGAAAGCACCCCGCGAACGCTGGCGATTGCTCGGCGGCACGCGGGGTGTCGACTTTATCGCGTGGCTGGTGACGCTGATTGCCGCGCTCAGCGTGCTGGTCATTACGGTGTGGCTGGTAATCGAACTCTGGGAGCGCTCCAAGCTGCCCCGGCACGCGTTCGGTTTGCGCTTTTTCCTGGACAGCGTCTGGGATCCGGTGTTCGGCCACTTCGGGGCCCTTCCCTTTGTCTACGGTACGCTGGTCACGTCCGCGCTGGCGGTGCTCATCGCGGTGCCTCTGGGCGTAGGTGCTGCGATCTTTCTGGCCGAGCTTGCTCCGCGGGGGCTGTCCGATACTCTCACTTTCCTCATCGAGCTGCTGGCGGCGGTGCCGAGTGTGGTCCTGGGCTTGGTTGGTATCTTTGTCGTGGTGCCATGGGTGCGAACGTCGTTCGGGCCCGTTCTCAAGGACCTTTTCGGCTTCATTCCGCTGTTTCAGGGACCCATTTATGGCGTCGGCTTTCTGACGGCCGGCTTGGTACTCGCCATCATGGTGCTTCCCTTCATCGTCTCCATCTCGCGCGAGGTCTTGTTGAGTGTGCCGACTGACTTGCGAGAGGGCGCGCTCGCGCTAGGTTCCACCCACTGGGAGTCCACCTGGAGGGTGGTTGTACCAACAGCGCGTACGGGCATCCTGGGAGCGATTTTTCTAGGCTTGGCCCGCGCCCTTGGCGAGACCATGGCCGTGTCGATGGTCATTGGCGGTACCCCCCAGGTTGCAGCATCTCTCTTCGCGCCGGGATATTCGATTGCGGCCGTGATCGCCGATCAGTTCTCCGAAGCCACCGGGGACCTTTTTCGGCAGTCGCTCGTGGAGTTGGGCTTGGTGCTATTTGGGGTTACCATCGTGCTGCACGCGGTGGCTCGGCTGCTCGTAACCGCCACGGCCCGCAAGGCAAGGAGTGCCGCGTGAACCGGCTCACCTGGCGAAAGGCGGTTAACGCGGTAATGTCCGTGGCAACGGCGCTGTGTGCCCTCGTAGCGGTTGCTCCCTTGCTCTTTGTGCTGGGGGTTCTGGTTGTGAAAGGCGCCACCTCCCTCAACTGGGCATTTTTCACGAAGTTGCCGGTGCCCGTGGGCGAGACTGGCGGCGGCATTGCAAACGCCATCGTCGGGTCGGGCCAGCTTTTGCTGCTGGCGGCAATTTTCGGCATCCCGCTCGGAGTGCTGGGAGGAATCTATCTCTCGGAGTTCGGGGGGTGGGCAGTGCCCTTTGTGGTACGATACGCCGCCGATCTGCTGGTGACCGTGCCTTCCATCGTGATCGGCATTTTCGCTTACGCCGTTGTGGTCCTGCCTGTGGGCCACTTTTCGGCTTTGGCTGGAGGATTTGCTCTGGGCGTGATGCTGTTGCCGATCGTGGTGACGAACACCGAGCAGTTTCTACGGACGGTGCCCGTGTGGCTCCGGGAGGGTTCCCTGGCGCTGGGCGCCGGACACTGGAAGACCATCGTCAGCGTGGTGGTTCCGGCCGCGTTGCAGGGAATCCTCACGGGGATTCTGCTGGCGCTGGCGCGCGTGGCCGGTGAGACCGCGCCGTTGATATTTACAGCCTTCAACAATGCCTACTGGAATCGCGGGTGGAACCAGCCCATATCCTCCCTGCCCTACATGATTTGGATCTACGGCATCTCGGCTTATGATGACTGGCACCGGCAGGCATGGGCAGCAGCCTTGGTGTTGCTGGCGCTCGTCCTGCTCGTGAACGTGCTCTCGCGTCTGGTACTGGCGCGCAGAATGGCGACGCGGAGGGCCGTGTGAGCACTGCGACTGCAACGAGGTCTAAAGTGACCGATCAACCCAATCCTCAGACGACCCAGGAAATTGCCCAGGAGGTGGCCGGTCAGTTGGAGCCGGCCCTAGCCGACGCGGCTGTCAAGATCAGGGCGCGTGGCGTCGACTTCTTCTACGGCCAAAAGCAGGTGCTGCAAAGCATCTCAATGGATATCCGCGAGCGCAAGATTACGGCGCTCATCGGTCCGTCGGGCTGCGGCAAGACCACGTTTCTACGCATCCTCAACCGCATGTACGAGACGGTAAAGCACGCGCGGGCCGAAGGCGAAGTGCATCTGGATACGGACAATATCTTCGATCTGCCGCTCCCCAACCTGCGGCGCCGCGTGGGGATGGTATTCCAGAAGCCAAATCCTTTCCCCAAGAGCATCTTCGACAATGTCGCTTACGGGCCTCGGGTCCACGGCCTCGCGAGTGGCGCTCGTTTGGCCGAACTCGTGGAGCAGAGTCTGCGCGGCGCCGCCTTGTGGGATGAGGTGAAGGACAGTTTGCACAAGTCCGGCTACTCCCTGTCAGGAGGCCAGCAGCAGAGGCTCTCGATCGCCCGGGCGCTGGCTATCGATCCCGAGGTATTGTTGCTCGATGAGCCGTGTTCGGCGCTTGATCCTATTTCGACCGCCAAGATTGAGGAACTCCTTTTCACCATCGAAAACCGCTGTACACTGGTGATTGTGACTCATAACATGGCACAAGCGGCCCGCGTGGCCGACTATACGGGCTTCTTCCTGATGGGCAAGCTGGTGGAGTTCAATGATACCAAGACGGTGTTCACGAACCCGGCCAAGAAAGAGACAGAGGACTATATTACGGGCCGATTCGGCTAGCCCAGCGGTCTGCTAAAGATTCGGCCGCGCAGCGGAACGACGAGGCTTTGACCTCGCGCTTCGCTGCAGCCGGGGTTGAAGCGGGGTGATGAGAGCCTAATGCGCCATTTTGAAGAACGCCTGAACGAGCTTCGGTTGCACCTGTTGGAAATGGGTGGTCTGGTGGAGGCCGCTGTGCACGGTGGGGTCCAGGCCCTGATCGAAGCCAATGTCGACTTGGCCCGGCAGGTGCTTGCCGACGAGCCGCGCATCAACCAACTGGAGATTCAGAATGATGACCTCGCCACCGGCTTGCTCGCGCTCGAACAACCCGTTGCCTCAGATCTCCGCTTCATCACGGCGGCCATCAAAATCAACAACAACCTGGAGCGGATGGGCGACAAGGCAGCCAACATCGCCGAGCGTTCCATCGCGCTCGCCTCGGAGCCGGCGGTGACCTCTCTGGTGGATATCGCCCGGCTCGGCAGGCTGGTTGAACCGATGGTGCATCATGCTCTCGACGCTTTCGTGCGTAGAGACTCGGCCTTGGCGCGTAACGTTCTCGCATCCGACGACGCGGTAGACGATATGCGCAATCACATTTCGGCGGAAATCGTTCAGCGCCTGGAGGAAGAGCCTCGGTTCGCCAAACCCTGGCTTGACCTGCTCTACATCGCCCGCAGCCTCGAGCGGATCGGCGATCACGCCACCAACATCGCGGAAGACGTGGTGTTCATGGTGGATGGAGTAGACGTTCGCCACGGCCACGTGGTCGCCGCACGGTGATCGCTGTCCCTGTCTGCCTACAGAGAGCTTTTCAGAGCTTGCTCTTGCGCTTTCAACCGCACAATGACGCGGCGCAGCCGCTGCCAGCAAAGCTACTGGCTCGGCGGCGGGACGGTCAGGTCAGGGCGCCGACAAGGTGAAATTCAGCACCGACTCCGGTGGGATCTCGATCTGCTGATTTCCGGTCAGTGCACCTCCCGCGAGAGTCAGCTCGCCCCGGCCCTTTATCCTACCTTCCTCCTTCGCTGTTACTACCGTACCGCTAATGGTTGATCCTGCAGGAAGGACCGTGGTCCCACCCACCTTCACCGATCGCGCCAGCGTCCCACTGAACGTTTGACCGGCCTGGCTTGTCTTCGAACTCAGCACGCCCGTTGTCCTGACGGCGAGAACTGTTTCTGAGGGAACGATAATGGGTGGAGGCTTGGCATAGGTTGTTCGACCGGCTGAGCGCCGGCCGCTGCGGGTGCCTGCGCTGCCGCGGTCTGGTCATCAACGGCAGTAACTCCCGGTTCTGCGTGGGCAATCTGCTCAACTCTCTGCTGGGCCGCTTGGGACGCGACGCTACCCGCAAGTGGCACTTTCCCGTTTTGGGCGGCGACGTTCACTTGGGAACCCTTGGTATCCGGATCCGCTGCCACCTTGCTCTGAATGTCCTTGGCGATCGCGTCG
>JASHYZ010000474.1 GCA_030042795.1 Terriglobia bacterium
CGCTTCGCTTTTCTGAATCTGACGGTCGGCGCTTATGATGTAAGCGTCACTAAACCGGGTTTCCGAGTGCTGGCCCTGCCAGGCCAGGTGGTGACCTTGAGCCAAACCCTGACCCTGAATTTGACGATGGAGGTCGGGGCCGCCACTCAAACGATTGAAGTTCAGGCTTCTCCCGGGGCTGAGCTGCAGACTTTATCGTCTACCATGAGCTCAACTCTGAACAACGTCACGATGTTGGATCTTCCCAGCCTGAATCGGGACGTCTCAGCCTTGTTGAATTTACAGCCCACGGCGGCCCCAACCTTCCACGGAACTATAAGCGATGTCATGGGTGGGTCCATCGCCGGCGCCACGCCCGACCAAAACACTTTCATGTTGGATGGCAGCAACAACACCAGTGGCCTGGAAGGCGACAATGGCTACATCAATAGCTTCTCCGGCGACCAACGGGGGATCGTCCCCACGCCGATCGAGTCAATCTCCGAGGTCACCGTTAACACCAATAACATGACCGCCGACTTTAACACCTCCTCGGGCGGCGAGCTGTTGGCGACCACCAAGCGAGGCCAGGACGCCTTCCACGGCGCGGCATATGACTTCTTCCAGGGCGATTGGCTCAACAGCAACAGTTGGAGCAATAATTTCGGCGCCATCCCCAAGCCCAAATCGCATCAGAATCGCTACGGCTTCGACGTGGGAGGGCCGATGCTCCCCAGGGTGTTGGGCGGAAAAACTTATTTTTACCTGAATTTTGAGGCCCAAAGCTACCCGTTCAATACCACGGGAGAGTTTGACCGGGCCGTGCCGTCGGCCGCCCTTCGCCAGGGCATCATCACGATTCCCACTGCGGAAGGCCTTCAGACGTTTAACCTGTCGGCGCCGCTGAACATTTGCGGGCCGAACGGGGGGCTGCCCTGTGATCCGCGGAATACGGGCATCAGTTCGGTGACGTCCACGATCTGGAGCAAGTACATGCCCGGCGCGAATTACACCTCGGGTGGGCAGCTTGCCTGCGCGCCTGGCACCGGGAACTGCGACGGGTTTAATAGCCTGACTTACCAGGCCGACCTCACCCTGCCGCTGAGGAACGACGAATGGATTGGACGCATCGACCACGACTTTGGCGATAAACAGCGCTGGTCTACCACTTACCGATGGTTCAAACAGAATATTCCGACCACCAATGAAGTGGACATTGGCGGCCTGCTTTCGGGAGATAAGCTAGGCGTGCCGGCATCCGCTTCCTCGAACAACAATCAGCCCTTTGTTTTTAACACCAGCCTGACGAGCACGATCACCTCTGTCCTCACCAACACTTTCCACTTCGGCTACACGCGCAATGAGTGGAATTGGATTCGGAACGGTGTGCAAACGCCGCAAATTCCGGGGTCGGCGGGGGCCGTTGAGATTGACGGCGAGTCAACGGACGCTTTGATTCCGGTGAACATTGATACGCAGGATTCCCGCAACCGCGCTTGGTACGAGCACAATTACGATTTTCGCGACGAGCTGACCTGGGTGAAGGGTACCCACCTGTTTCAGTTCGGCGGCGACATCCTGCACGAATGGTGGCACTTTAATCGCTACGACAACGTGGTGGGTGGTCTGACGAACCTGGTTTATGAAATGGACGACGGTTCGGTGCTGATGACGCCGCAGTTCCAGCCCCGACCGTGCGGCGGTGGAGTGACGACGGAGTGTCTTGACCCGGGGAATGCTTCGGAATTGGATACCTGGAACAAGTACTATTCTGACATCCTGGGCATCATAAACCACTCGTCAATAGTCGCCACACGCACCGGGGCCAACCTGCAATTGAATCCCTTGGGGACGCCGGCGGCGAGCTACGTGACCGTGAATACGCCCAGCGTCTACATCAACGATTCGTGGAAGGTCAAACCCAATTTCACCGTCAATCTGGGCCTGAACTACACGGTCCAAATGCCGCCTTACGATTTGAACGGGCGGCAGGATGTGCTGGTGGATCCTTCCGGCAACCCCATTACCTACAACTCATACATTGCCCAGCGCCAGGCGGCTGCCAACAACGGGCAAGTCTACACGCCGATTGCTGGATTCTCGCCGGTAGGCGCGGTGGGCGCGGGCCTGAAGTACCCCTTCAACCCCTTCTACGGCGGGTTCGGCCCGCGGCTCTCCGTTGCGTGGAACCCTAGTTTTGACAACGGCTGGCTGGCTACGCTCCTCGGACACAAGGCGACGGTGATTCGCGCCGGTTACGGCCGGTTCTATGGGCGCGACCTGGGAATCAACGTTGTGTCCAACCCGGTGCTGGGCGACGGCTTCCTGCAGCCTGTCTCTTGCGTTCCCACGATGAGTGGCGGTTGCACCTCGGTGAGAGGCGTCGACCCTACCGATGCCTTCCGCATGGGCACCAACGCCGACGGCATAAACGTACCGTTGCCCGCGATTTCGCCGACGCTATCGGTCCCAGTTCAACCCGGCGTCGGCTCGACGCCCTCAGCCGAGTTGACGGATAGCATGGATCAGAATTTCCGTCCAGCCGACATCGACCAAGTCGACTTCAGTATTCAGCGGCAGTTGAAAAACAACACGATCGTTGAAGTCGGATATCTAGGGACTTTTGGCCACCACCTTTTCCAGGGCATCGACATGAACGCCGTGCCCTGGATGACCAAACTGAGCGGGCAGACGTTCGCTCAGGCCTATGCCGCCCTGTGGACGCAGTTGCACAACGGCACAGCCCCCAACGCGGTAACAGCGCAGCCCTTCTTTGAGACCGGGTTAGGCGGGACGACATCGTCCTTCTGCGGGGGTTACACAAGCTGCACAGCCGCTTTGGCCTCGGCTGCCGACCCCTACATCACCACCGAAGACGTGACCGATACCTGGAGCGTCATGGAGACCAGCGGGAGCTGGAAGCTTCCCATGGCCTTGTACACCGATACCGGCCAGTCGACCGATTACGGGCCCTACGCGAACACTTCGGATGGATTTTCCAATTATCAGGCCCTGGTGATGAAATTCACCAAGCGCACATCGCACGGCCTGACGATGAGCGCTAACGCGACGTACGGTCACGCGCTGGGCACGCTTGGGCTGGCCCAGACCTACACGCTTGACACGCCGGACAATGTCTACAACCTACGCGACGACTGGACGCCACAGCCTTGGGACCGTAAGTTTGTCATGAACGTCCTGGGCACCTACGCTTTGCCTTTTGGCCCCGGACAGCGTTGGTCCAGCTCTAACGGGGTAGTTAGCCGCCTGATCGGAGGGTGGTCAGTCTCACCCATATTCACTTATGCCACCGGCCTGCCTACGGAGTTCTATACGGGCGGGCTGGAAATGGGAGCAGGTTACGCGGAAAACGGCTCGTCCGCCGTGCCGGTTGACATCAATACAGCAAGCCTCAGCAACTCGCACCATCAAGGCGTGGTGGTCTCCACTGGCTCGGACAATCCGGCCTCCGTGGCGATTAACGGTAATCCGGGTGGCGCGACGGGTAGCGGGGCCAACATGTTCACTAACCCCATCGCCGTTTACAACAGCTTCCGGCCCTTTGTGCTGGGCATTGACGGAGCTCCGAGCCCAGACGGGAACCTGCGAGGGCCCATTACGTGGAACCTCGACCTCGGAGTCAACAAAGAAACGCGAATCACCGAGCGGGTGGGCGTAACGTTGTACGGACACTTCTTTAACGTGCTCAACCACGACAACTGGAATGCACCATTCCTGGACCTCCAGGATCCCAATGCCTTCGGGGTTATGACCGGCGGCTTTGGAGATATTGGAAACTATACACGCGTGATCGAACTCGGCGCGCGGGTGTTTTTCTAACCTTCATGTTCTAACCTTCACATGCTGCAGGGGCGGCTAACCAACCGCCCCTGCTTCCCGCCCTTCACACCGACCGCACACATTCCTGGGAGCGCGGGCGTCCCGCCCGCAGTTTGCGGATTCTGCATCCCGGTATCCCGTGCCTTCAGCCGAGCCACGTCCGAATCGATTGCGGGCGGGACGCCCGCTGGCCGAACATACTGCGTGACTCTCGCGTTGCCAGCATCGTTGAGAATGCCCTGTTGCAACTTCGATACGGTCCGTTACTGCCGACGGAGCTACGCGCGTAGCAGCGCCAAGCC
Source organism: Terriglobia bacterium (assembly GCA_030042795.1). Next base: position 4,122 of record JASHYZ010000474.1, read on the forward strand.
CTTACAGAGGTGGCCAACTTGCTTTTTGCTCAGATTTAGTGTATAAATGAGTAGAAAGTGAGGCAAATTGGCTATGGCGAGAATCCAGCCGGTTCTAACCAAAGCGGAAACAGAGCTCATCGACCATGTTGCGGGGCTCACCCAGACGAAGCGAACTGACGTCCTAAAGAACGCCTTGGCTGTCTACTATTGGTTTGTTCGTAATGCCTTGACCGGCGCGCGGGTGGTTGCGCGCAAGCCGAGTGGCGAAGAGGTTACGCTGGAAACGCCGGAGCTTGTGGTTCTCGAAGGGAGCGCCGACAGATTGAGTCCCGAGCAACTGGGCGCGCTTGCCAAGCAGCTCGCGAAGTCAGCAGGACCCGCCGAGTCAGCGCGGCTCCGGGAACGCCTCACGCGCGGCTTTTACGGAATCTAGTGTCTGGTTGCGCTACTAAGCGACACTATCCGTTGTCCTTGCGAGGGCGGGGGGGTTAGGTTTGTGTGAGGAACTCATCGCCACCATTTAGGAGGTGGATTCCCACTTGCGCGGGAATGACTGCGTTGGAATGGAGACTGTAAATCCAACGATGTTACCCCGCGTCAGCGGGGGTCCACTGCCCGGCAGGCGCCAACCGAGTTTTCACACAGGGTCTAAAACCCCCAAAATTCCGCCCGAGTCTTGCGGCGGGGCTAAAGCCGGCTGAAGCCCCGCCCTTCCGCCGCCGGTGAAATAAGATC
>JASHYZ010000475.1 GCA_030042795.1 Terriglobia bacterium
GCAAAGCATACTGGGATGCGCTTCATCCCTACTCCGCGGGCGGCGCTTATGTGAACTTCATGATGGAAGAGGGACAGGAGCGCGTCGAGGCCGCCTTCCGCGACAATTACCCCAGGCTTGCCGCCATCAAGAAGAAGTACGACCCTACAAACTTCTTTCGGGTGAACCAGAACATTAGGCCTCAGGCCTAGCGAAACTAATTCCGTGCGCGGCGAGGAATCTCTTAACCCATCACGAAATTCCTCGCCTGCGGCACAGCTTGCGGATAGCCTCTCCGCTTCAATCGCGCTCTTTCTTTCCGCTGAAACACAGCCTAAACTGGCAGGCTTGCGCCGCGCTGCAGTGTTGCGTGGGCCGGCGGAGTGGTCGCGCTCGCGTTGGTTCTCATGAAGGTGCTGCCTTTTGTTCCGGGTCACTTCATCCGCGACGAAGATATCGCGCTCGTGGTGCGGGCGTCGCTCGGCGCGATCATGTGGCTCGCCAGTCGGCCTTCGCTGCCAAACGACCCCAGTACAGGCTAAAACAGCTCCTCCAAACCGCCACCGTCGCCGCGGGCTTGCCAAATCGTGCGCGAGGGATTACGGGCAAGCTCTTCGCGACACAGGCGACGCAAGAGGGCCTATTTCCCGTCAGTCCGTTTCACAGTAGACTAGCGGCATGGCATTGCAATTCACCACCTCGTATCTGACTGACTCCGTCTCGCTCTTTCGCTACTGCAAGAGCTTGGGCGAGCGTGCCATGGCTCAGCTCCCTGATGACCAGTTGTTCTACGCCATGGATGAGGAATGCAATTCGGTCGCGATCATCGTAAAACACCTGGCCGGCAATATGCGTTCGCGCTGGACCGACTTCCTGACCACGGACGGCGAGAAACCCAACCGCAATCGCGACAGCGAATTTGAGGATCCGCCCAAAGACCGGCAGCAACTGATGCAGCTCTGGGAAGCAGGCTGGACGTGCTTGTTGGGAGCACTGGAATCATTGGATGACTCGCGGCTCGGTCAGCAAGTGCTGATTCGCGGGGAGGCGCACTCCGTGATGCAGGCCATCAACCGTCAGCTTTGCCACTACGCCTATCATGTGGGCCAGATCGTGATGATGGCCAAGCAGGTCCGAAAAGGCGACTGGGTGTCGCTGAGCGTGCCTCGCGGCAAATCAGCCGACTTCAACCAGCGCGTACGGAGCGGCGAGGCCAGCCAACGATGAGAGTCCATCGGATGGTGTGAACTGTAGCAGCGTTCCACGAGCGCCGATCAGATGTGAGAGGCGCCGCAAAGCACGGGCTGGAAGCCCGTGCCACGTGGCATGGCCATCCTGGCCATGTGCTCAGCGCCAAACGTTGGCGGTCACAGGCCGTACAGCCCACAGCTACGACGTGTCATCCGTCAAAATGGATCATCATACCCTCGCAGCGATCAGCATCACAGGAAGCTGCCTTGATGTGCTGGGCAGCCTTTATCTTGCTTATGACCTGCTCGGCGGACAGCACGGCCCGCTGCGGTTGCTGACGCGAGCGGTAACGTATTCCATCGTCTTTGGCGTTGGCTATGGCCTCGGTCTGGGCCTCTTCTTTGGCTTGGCTGCAGGCGTCGCAACCGGAATCACGGTTTCCATCGAACTCAACCGGGCTGCGCGTGGCTTGCCGCATCACTCCTTGCCGTGGGAAGCGCTCTTCTCGGCTATTCGTGCGGCCGGTTTCGCAGCCGGACTCTACCGAAGGGTGGGCGTCCGCTTTGCGCTCGCCTTCGCTGTTCTTATCACCGCCGGCCAAGTGTTCGCCTATTTTCGCGGTATGCGGCCCGCCCTTGACTATTCGGCGTCACGCCGTCCGCGCCTGACGCGCCGCCAGTTCCGGGGGACGGCGCTGCGTACGGCCGGCTACGTTGTGGCGGCGCTGATTTCTAGCGCCCTCATCCATCACCTGGAGCACGCCGGGTCTTTCGCGATTCGCGTGGGCCTGGTGACGGGTCTCGTGACCGGCGTCGGGATAACCGTGAATCCCTTCATTGAATACTACGCCGACAAACTTCCGGAACGCCGCCTCGGAGCCTTCGGCATCGGGCTGATCCTTTGCGGCTTCGCGCTGCAATCGCTGCAATATTGGCTGGCGCTGTTTGATGTGCGAGTGACGTAGGTAGCAGCTTCGCAGATCTGGAGTGGGGCAACTTGCTCTCTTGTCGCACGACGCCCGAAGTCATGGCCCTAATCAGCAAGCGAGTCATTCTGAGCGAAGCGAAGAATCTCGCATTTCCTGCATGACCGCAAGGCAAATGCGGGGATTCTTCGCTTCGCTCAGAATGACTCGCTTCTCATTTTGGGCTTCGATTTGAAAGCTGAGGCACTCTAAACGGCCTGAAGAACCGGGACGAGCCGCTGAATCCTCGAAAAAGTTGTAGCGCAACAAAAAGGTTGCATTTAAGGCCAGGCCTTGCTAGTATGCAACCTGGAGGTTGCGTAAACATGGAACATCGAATTGAGAAGCGTATTGAGCTGAAGGCGCCGGTTTCGAGGGTGTGGCAGGCCCTGGCGGATCACCGCCAATTCGGCGAGTGGTTTCGGGTGAAGCTGGATGGCCCCTTCGTGCCGGGTCAGGTCTCGCGCGGCCACATCACTTATCCCGGTTACGAGCACGTTCAGTGGGAAGCGGTGGTGCAGAAGATGGAGCCGGAACAGCTTTTTTCTTTCACCTGGCATCCTTATGCCGTTGATCCCAAAATCGACTACTCGAAAGAGACGCCCACGCTGGTGGAGTTCAGGCTGGAAAAGACAGCGGTGGGAACGCTGCTGGTGCTCACCGAATCCGGCTTCGACAAAGTCCCCAGCGACCGCCGCCTGGAAGCCTTCCGCATGAACGAGGGCGGCTGGACAGAACAAATGAAGAACATTGAGAGCTATGTTGCGCAAAGGCCGTAGTAGCATCACCGCCCGGCGGCGGACCCAGGCGTCGGTGTTTGCTGCTCTAGGCGACGAGACGCGGCTGCGGCTGGTGGCGCAGCTTTGCCACGGGCAGCCGCGTTCCATTTCCCAACTCACCGAGGGTTCCAAGCTGACTCGGCAGGCCATCACCAAGCACCTTCGCGTCTTGGAACGGGCAAGAATTGTGCGCAGCGTCCGCCGCGGACGCGAGAGTTTGTTCGAATTCGATCCGAAGCCGATTGACGACATCAAGAAATACCTCGATTGGGTTTCCGGGCAGTGGGACGAAGCCCTCGCCAGGCTAAAAGCGTTCGTCGAGAGTTAATTCTCCGCTTCATGCATTGAATCATTCTGTGCGCCTTTCACTGCCAGGCCACCGCCGTATCACGTTAGTTGCCGGAGGTCCAGAAACACGATGATTGCCGGCGTGCCCACCGGAGTGTACTCGCCGGTGAAAGCCAGGGCACCCGTTTTGCGGTTGATGCGAAAAGTCGTGATGGCGTCGCTCCGCTGGTTACATGAATACAGAAAACTCGCGGTGGGATCGATCGTGAAGCTGCGCGGGTAATCGCCGCGCGTCCATTCCTCGCCGGCAAACGTCAGGGCGCCATCCTCGGCGACGGAAAACCAGGCGATACTGTCATGCAGCCGGTTGGCGGCATAAACAAATTTGCCATCCGGCGACACCGCGATTTCCGAAGTAAAGTTTGTGCCCCTAAATTCCCTCGGCAGGCTGGAAAGCGTCTGTCTCGGCGTCAGAGCGCCGCGAGTGGCGTCGTAATCAAACAAGACCAGAGTGGAAGCTTCCTCCTGCAGCGAGTACAGCCAGCGTCCGTTGGGATGAAAAACAAAATGCCGCGGCCCGTCCCCGGGAGGCAACGACACCGACGCCGGCTCGTTGGGAGTCAGCGTGCCCTTCTCAGCGTCAAACCTCCACACCAGAATTTGGTCCATCGCGAGATCGCTGTAGAGCACGAATCGTCCCGAAGGATCGGAACGAATCATGTGCGCGTGAGGGCTGTCATGCCCGCTGATGGCAAAACTACCGGGCGGCGCGCTGTGAGCGCGATCGGGACCGACGGGACCCTGATCATGCTTGACGTCGGTGGCAGAGCCCAGTTCGCCATTGGAACGGATGGGCAGCACGGCCACCGTTCCACCGGCGTAATTAGCAACCAGAACCCATTTACCGGAAGGATGCACGCTTAGATGAGCCGGGCCGGCTCCCTCAGAGCTTACGGTATTCAGCAAGGTCAGATGCCCGTTGGAACGATCGATGGCAAACGCGCTCACCGATCCGGACTTCCGGCCCTGAAACTCCGTCGCTTCGTTCCCTGCATACAAGTGAGTTCGCGATGGATCAAGGGCAAGCCAGGACGGATTCGAATTGTCCGCGAACACCCGACGCTCGGTCAGAACGCCGGTTGCGGGGTTCTGCTCAAACAGATAAATGCCCTCGCCGCGGCCCTTGCTCCCTTCCGGGCCTTGCGGCGAGCTGTAAGTGCCGACGTACGCGAGAACTCGCTTGCCCGCCGACGGCTGCGGTTGTAATCGAGTCCGCACGCTGACCGGCCCCGTTTGACCCTCAGCCAGATCTCCGCCCAGCGTTCCCGCCATCGCCACTCCAGCCGCCTCCTTCAGGAAGCGCCGACGCGAGGTCTTGATAAGCGCGCTGCGAACGGCAAGATCGCGCTCGCAGCGCACTGGATCCGTCAACATTGGAGCACTCCTTTGATCGAGTCAACTCCCTGAGCTAGTGCGGCGTCCTGCTTAATTCTTGACAACCAATGCGGCCACAGATCGCGTCCGTCATTGTAAATAATTACCCGGGACAGGACACGTCACCACGTACCCACCCTCTTCCGCCGGCTCGAACAGCGCCGTGAATACGTGTTCCTCAAGCGTTTTCATAAACGCATTGTTGCGACGAAAGCGAAAACATTGACAGTGAAAACCTCGAAGAGCCCAGCACGCGTCTACAGGTGCCGCCAGTGCCGCCCGTCACGCTCGATCAGAGTGTCCGCTTCAGGAGGTCCCCAGGTTCCGCTCTCATAAAAGTACAAGCCCTTGCGGCCATCTTTCTGCCAGCGCTCAAGGAGCGGCGTCAACAACTCCCAAGCCAGATCAACGAAGTCGTCGCGCGTAAACAACATCGGATCGCCCAACATGCAATCGAGCAGCAGCGTCTCGTAGGCCGTGGGCGGCGAGGCCGCGAACTCTTCGGAGTACTTGAAGTCCATGGAGACCGGCCGAATCTGCATGGTGGTGTCGGGAATCTTGGCATTGAAGCGCAAGGCGATGCCTTCGTCTGGCTGAATGCGAACTCTCAACAGGTTCGGCACCATCGCCTCGATGGCCGTGCCCCGGAACAACAGATGTGGCGCGCGCCGGAATTGAATGGTGATTTCGGAGACGCGCTTGGGAAGCCGCTTCCCGGAGCGGATGTAAAAGGGCACGTCGGCCCACCGCCAATTGTCGATGTAGAGCTTCAACGCCGCGAAGGTCTCAGTAACCGACTGCGGAGACACTTTAGGCTCAGCGCGGTAGGCCAGAAGCTTCTCCTCGCCCGCCCATCCCTCCACGTACTGCCCCCGCACGGCGCCCTCGTTCAGATGGCCGAGGTCCAACGGCCGGAGGGCGCGCATCACCTTGCTTTTTTCGTCGCGTACAGAAGTAGCCTCGAACAGCGAAGGCGGCTCCATGGCCACCAGGCTGAGCAGCGAGAGCACGTGGTTCTGCACCATGTCGCGCAGCAGGCCGGCCTCTTCATAGTAGCCTCCGCGGCCCTCGAGGCCCAGGTCCTCGGCCACGGCGATCTGCACGTGGTCAATGTAGCGCCGGTTCCAAACCGGCTCGAAAATCCCGTTGGCGAAGCGAAACACTAAAAGGTTCTGGACCGTCTCTTTTCCGAGGTAGTGATCGATGCGGTAGATCTGGTCCTCGCTGAAAACGCTGGTGACCAAACGGTTGAGCTCGCGGGCGCTCGTCAGATCGCGGCCGAAGGGCTTCTCGATCACAGCGCGAGTCCAGCTCTTGTCCGGGAACTTGGGCTTGGCCAATCCCGAGTCGCCGAGGTTCCTAATGATAGGACCGAAGAAGCTGGGCGGCGTCGAGAGGTAAAAGAGCCGGTTGCCTCCCGTGCCACGCTCCTCGTCCAACCCGTCCAGCACCTTCGACAGTTCGCTGTAAGCTGGCGCTTCGCCAAAATTGCCGCTGACGTAGGAAAGTCCCTGCTGAAACTTGTCCAGATAAGGCTCGTCCTCGGCGGGGATGTGAAGGTATTTCTTGACCGCGTCGCGCAGTTTCTCGCGAAACCGGTCGTTGGAGAACGGCGAGCGCGCGCATCCAACCACCGAAAACCCATCGGGCAACATTCCCTGGCGAAAGAGGTAGTACAGGGCGGGAATCAGCTTTCTTTCCGTCAGGTCGCCCGAAGCGCCGAAGATCACCATGGCGCAAGGATCGGGTCTCCGGCTGGCGGGCAAGACTTCAGCGGTGTGTGCGGTATCCACGAGAATCTCTGCCATTCGGTCACCTCACGCTCACTCAGCGGGATCTTGCCCGCCGAAGCCGCTGAATACCCAAGCAGGTGCTGCCTCAGAACAGATTCCATTAACCCGATATCGGCGCACTGATAAATTGGCGAACCGCTTTATTATCATAGACATTCCAGGATGGTTCTGGCTAACTCATTTGTTTTCTATATTATTCCAGGGCAGTCCCATTTTTCTCGTTTTTCTCATTTTCGGTCCTTTATTATCAATAACATTCCAGGTATGGCCGAAAAAGAATCACTAAAAAATTCGAAATCCATCAGACTCGCGTCGCCCGTATAGCTGCGCGAAGCAAGCGCGCAGGGCCAAAAGCAAGAACCATAACGGCCTGCGCAAAATGTCTCGAGACCATACGAGTGGACCTTACGCAGTCGCGCTGCACCTCAGCGCAAACCGCTCTCCAACCGCCAATTCTAACGCATTGGCCATGAGTTCAATCATTTCCCCAGCAGCCGATGTGCCTGTGCAACCACGTTGGCCGAGGTGAACCCAAGGTGTTCCGCGATCACTTTATAAGGAGCCGAAGCGCCAAAGCGATTGAGCCCAATTACGGCACCCTTGGGTCCCACGTACCGTTCCCAGCCGAATGGCGATCCGGCTTCGATAGCGAGGCGCGGCGTCACTGCAGGCGGCAGCACTTCATCCCGGTAAGCCTGCGGTTGTTTCTCAAATAAATCCCAGCTTGGCATGCTAACCACTCGCGCCGCGATTCCTTCAGCCGCCAGCTTCCCCTGCGATTCCACGGCCAGCGCCACCTCCGAACCCGATGCAATCAGGATGATATCCAGAGCACGCCCTTGCGAATCGGCCAGCACATAGGCGCCGCGTTCCACTCCGTCGGCAGACGCGTAGCGGGTGCGGTCCAGGATCGGCAGGTTCTGGCGCGTGAGCACCAGCAACACCGGACCCCCTTCATGTTCAATAGCCAAACGCCAGGCGACGGCTGTTTCATTCGCGTCGGCCGGCCGGATCATGGATACATTGGGAATGGCGCGTATTGAGGCTAACTGCTCAATGGGCTCGTGGGTAGGGCCGTCTTCACCGAGGAAAATGCTGTCATGCGTGAAGACAAAAATCGAGTGAGCGTGCATCAAAGCCGCAAGGCGAATGGTGGGCCGCATGTAATCCGAAAAGATGAAGAATGTCGAGCCGTAGGGAATGAGCCCGCTGATGGCCATGCCATTCACAATCGAGCCCATGCCGTGTTCGCGGATGCCAAAGTGAAAATTTTTGGCGCTGTAGTTGCTACGCGCGAAGTCGCCCAACCCCTTCACGTAGGTTTTTGTTGAAGGCGCCAGGTCTGCTGCGCCGCCCAGAAAGAACGGCAAGCTGGGCGCGATGGCGGTGAGGACCTTCTCAGAGGCGGAGCGCGTGGCGATGGGTTTGTCAGCGGGTGAGAATGCGGGAATCTTGCCTTTCCATCCCTGGGGAAGTTGGCCATTCACGTACAAGTCCCACTCCTTCACGAGGCCCGGGAAAGCTTCCCGGTAGGCTGCGAGCTTCTGGTTCCATTTAGCCTGCAGCTTTTCGCCTGCCGGCACTGCCCCGCGGAAGTGCTGCAACGCCTCCAGCGGAATGTAAAAGGCAGGCTCCAGCGGCCAGCCCAGGTTCTGCTTGGTAGCCTTTACTTCATCTTCACCTAGCGGCTCGCCGTGGGCGGCCGCCGAATCGTGCTTATTCGGGCTTCCGTAACCGATGTGAGTGCGCGCAACGATCAGCGACGGCCGCTGCTTCTCGGAGCGCGCTGCCTGAAGCGCACTCTCGACGGCGTCGAGATCATTACCGTCATCGAGCCGCTGCACGAACCATCCGTAAGCCTCGAAGCGCTTGCCCACATCCTCCTGGCTGAATGCCAAGTCCGTAGAGCCCTCAATGGTGATGTGATTGTTGTCGTACAGAAAGATCAGATTATCGAGGCCCAGGAAGCCGGCGATAGACGCCGCCTCGGCGGACACACCTTCCATCAAGTCACCGTCACTGCAGATGCCGTAGATCGTGTAATCGATGAGCTGGTGCCCAGGCCTATTGAAATAGGCCGCCAGATACTTCTCCGCAATCGCCATCCCGACTGCATTGCCGAAACCCTGGCCCAGCGGCCCGGTAGTGGTTTCGACTCCCGGGGTGAGAAAGTGCTCGGGATGGCCGGGCGTCTTGCTGCCCCACTGGCGGAAGTTCTTGATCTCATCGAGCGACAGGTCATAGCCCGTGAGGTGCAGCAGACTGTAAAGCAACATGCAACCGTGCCCGGCGGAGAGAACAAAGCGGTCGCGGTTGGGCCATTTCGGATCGCGCGGGTTGTAGCGCAAAAATCGGGTCCAGAGGACGTAG
>JASHYZ010000476.1 GCA_030042795.1 Terriglobia bacterium
CTGATATAACACGCTAACCTGAGAATAGTTGCGCCTTCCGGCGCTAGCGGTGAGGCGTAGGACGCAAGCGCCGGACCGCTCGAATCAATGATTGCAGATTGGGTGAAGGGTCTGCAACCCGAGCGGAGCGCAGCACGTGCTCGAAGTTAAGAACAATTGAATCTACGGTAGGAGTCTCATCTGAGGCCGTGCGAGTCTGAGGCCATGCCCGGTGAGGGTCGTCACCGACCCGCCGGCAACAAGGTGGGTGACGGTTCGCAATCGGCGCTCCAGCCTTATTGATTGGCCAAAACTATTGGACCTGAACCGCTAGCGCTAGAGCGCACGCGTGTGTCGGAGGCGATACGTGTCCGGCACCGGCAGGTTCTGTGAGTCCCGCTCTAGCCTAAGCAGGCTGCCGAAAAGCTGTCGGGACATGCTTATGAAAGGGCGCGGCTTAGAGCGTGTGTGAAAACTCGATTATGTCTTCTGCCAGTCTTGGACCCCCGCTTACGCGGGGGATGACAGTGCTGGACTTACGGGCCTTGCTCCCACGTCGTCATTCCCGCGAAAGCGGGAATCCATGAGTTTTCACACAGACTGTTCAGCCCGCAGTACCGAGGCCCGAAATTGCCTTGTTCCGCAGCCTGCTGTTCTAATTCACCGTCACGGTAATCTGCGCGGAGTTGCTGTAAGCGCTGCTCCCGCTACCGGTGCTTCCCGTCACGGTTACCGTGCTCGTGAGCGGTGACACAGGCGTGGAGCCGCTGCCGCTGGAGCTGCTGCCTCCGCCACCGCAGCTAACGCTGAAAGCAATCAAGCCCAGCAACAGCGAGCCGAACACCAAGCTCCAACGTGTCCAGAAGCCAACCCTAGGAATGAACCGCAGCCTGGGCGGGACCATCCTGGACAGCCCCAGGAGTGAGCCCCAGATGATCGCGAGAATCAGACTAACCGCCAAACCGGCCTCGCGAGCGGACCAGCGGCCAAAGCCGCCAAATCTGGAGCTGCCCTGCACGCCGGCACTGCTTGAAGCCGACACCGTCAAGGTTGCGGTACCGCTATTAGTCACGGAAGTTGGGTTCAGAGTGCAAGTGGCTCCCGTAAGCGTCGAACCGACGCTGCAGGCCAGCGTCACCACGCCGGTGAAGCCCTCTAAAGCTTTAATCGAGACGTTAGCGGTCTGTGAGCTTCCGCCGGAAACCGTAAGGCTTTCCGGCGTTATAGCAAGCTGGAAGTCCGGTCCCGTCCCGGTAGTCGGCGAGAACGTAAGCCAAGCAGCCGCGAGATTGGCGACGTCCACTGAGCCCCAGCCACTGGCTAAGTCGTACCCGCTTCCAGCACTGTAACCGATACTCCCGCCGTTGGGGCAGTCCGTAGTTCCCTGCGTGCACGGCATGGCGTTGTTACCGCTGGTGATATCGTGGAAAGAATTGGGGTAACTCGCAGCCAAGGGGTAAATGATGTAGTTGATGTTGCCCTGAGCGGAATCTGTTTCCTGCTCGATCAAGGCCAGTATTGATGAGAACGAGGGCGCACCTGCGGACGTCCCTCCCACGGCCGTCAAAGTCCCATTGCTGCTGGCGAAGCCGTTGGTACAGCTACCTGCTGAACATATGACGTAGGCATCGTTGTCAGGCGAGGCATTAAGAGAGACATCCGGCACATCACGAACACCGTCGCTCGGTACGCCCGTGCCCGTCTGCCAGCCTGGCTTGGCGAAGACGGTGCTCTTGCCACCGCCACCGCCGGACAGTTGGCCGTCCTCGGCAGTCGTGTTCCACACGACCTCAGGAATGTAGGAGAGGGCGTCGCCTGTGGAAGAGTTCCAATAGCTTCCCGAACCTTCATCAAACTCGGTACCGCCCACCCCCGTAAACTCGGGGAGGCTGGCCGGCGCATCCACCTGCAAGCCGCACGTCGCGCTGAGCGAAGGTGATGTGGAGCAATTTGCCGGGTAAGCTGGAGCTGGCTGATTGTCGCAGTCCGTAGCGCCGTCGTCGCCGCCAGGTCCCATCAGAGTCTGACCCTGCGAATTGGCCTGTTGGGCAAGTTCCTCCAGGGAGGTGAGTGTGCTAGCCTCCCAGGCCGGCTCACAGGCGCCATAGCTGATGCTCAAGATGGGTGCTACGTCCTCGTCAATGGCATACTGAAGCGAATCAAACACACCCCCGCTCTCGGCGCCGCCTCCGGAGTTCACATAGACAATGCTGGCATTCTCGGCCACAGCTCCAGCCCACTCCAGGTCGAGGTCCGCCTCTATGAGATCGCCATTGCTGACTCCGGGAGAGTAATCAGGGGTTTCGATCTCTGTGGGCGTGTTCGCAGGCAATCCGGCCGCACTACGAAAGGCTGTAATGTCGCCAAACTCTGCGGCCGAGTTGCTGTTGAGATCGGTCTGCCCCATCACGGCGATAGTCACGCCTGAGCCAGTCACGCCGGCAGTATAGAGAGGATTCACGTCGTAAATCGTTGCGAAATCAGAGGGAGCGATCAGGTGGCCGGTGGTTGTGGCGAGTTGGGGTTTAAGCACCCGTTTGGCAATGCTCCGGGGCTTGAAGCGAAAGTCGTTAAGACCGCGGAACCCAAGAACAACGTCCGCCAGCGCGCTCGGCACCGAGGGATCAGCAACGTTAGCAAAATGAGTTTCACCATTTATCACGAACCGGTGAATCGGTGCGCGGAACGTAGCTTCCGCCTGCGCGACCGTACCGGAGAACGCCACCCAGTTCCGCCCCTGAGCCGTTCGTACCACCGTAAAGCCCTGGTCCTGAAGCCATGTGACCACGGTGCTGAGATCGCTCGCGCTCAACCCAAACTGATCCGCGAATTGCCCGGGCGTAAGCCACTTGTGAAACTTTGGAGAGGAGCGATCTTGTTGTTGCTGAAGCAACTGGTTCAGGCTTGCTTGCTGCGTGGCCGTGGGCTTAAAGAACATCGTGATATAAGGCAGCCTGAATGAGCCTTCCATCGCGCCTTGATCGTACTGAGCTTGCGCCCGGGGACTGACGTTACCCCTTACAGTTACCGTCGAATTGCTGTCAATGGCTTGTACAATCCGCCGGCTCGTAGATTGAGTCTGCGCCAGCGGATAGCTGGTTATAACGAACGCAAGTCCAGCCACTACGATGCACTGCATCAAGATAGGAAGTTTTGATCGCACGTCTCACCCTCCAGAAAAAACACTGCAACAATCCTTATCACCATTGATTGCAAGCTTGCAGCCGCAAGGTTCCCGAAGCTGCAGGCTAGGTGTTCCGGGGGGTAGTGGGGCAATTTGAGGTAGGGGTGGCCCTTGTGGCCACCCCTACCTCAAATTGCCCCACTACCGTTCCGGGACTGCATCCTGCCTCGCCCCCACGAAAGAGCGAAAAGACCAAGGCTCTGAGCCTCTAGCAGTTTGTTGAGAACCCTTCCGGAACCGACACCGTGGGTACGTTTTTCAACAACTGCTAGAATTTGCGCGCGCTCAAGTTACCGCCTGATTCTTCACAAGTAGGAAGTACACGACGTCGGGCCCCGTCATCTGAATGCCACGTTTGCCGCGGAGCCTCTGACGCCGCGAAATTTGATTCTATATCAGCCGCTCCGGTTGCTTCACCGGCTAATGGCGGGATATGAGTTGCAGGGCAGGAATTGAAAGGGCCGGCAGGGCGGGCAGTTCCCGCCCCTGCCTATTGTCGCAAACTCGCGGCTCTACCAGTTCATAGCTTTCCAGGTGTTCACCAGGTTCGCGACGTTAACACTCCCCAGGCCGGTTGCGAAATCCCAGCCTTGGCTGGCCGGGTATGCCACCTCGAGGGACAAGTCAGAGGTTGAAAGCAGGCCCAATTTTTTCTTTGGGGCGATGAAACAATCCAAGGTTCCTTCGCAAGGCAGGTCAATATCTCCTAGGGTGACGTCGTAGAAGACGCACGAACTTCCTATCTTGTTGCCGTTGCTTGCGTTACAAAGCGTCAAGTTACCCTGGTTCGGGTCCGCGTTGCTGCCGAATTCGTAGGATGCCAGCCGGTACAGGATGAAGTTGGGATTGCCTTGCCGGGAGCCGGTGCTCTGGTTGATGAGCGCTTGAACGCCGGCAAACGAAGGAGCGGAAAAGGAGGTTCCGCCGGCGCTGTTGTACCAGGCGGCGGCTGGATTTGAATAATCACAGGGTTCGCCCCCTTGACTCTTGTCCGACATGCAGTACAGCAGCGTATGGGTGTATAGACCGTCGGCCGCAAACAAAGAGACGTCGGGTAAGTCGCGCTTGCCGTCGTCCACAATGCCAGCCACTCCCGATTGCCAGACGGGCTTCGAATAGATGGAACTAGGACCTCCGCTGCCGGCGTCAACCGTTATGTAAGGCACGCCCAGCGGGCTATTGCAAAAGCTACTCCCGCTCCGGAAGCCTTCATAAGTGAACAGAACACTGCTGGCGCACGAATCATTCCAGGTCATTTCGGGAACGTAGGAGAGCACGGACCGGCCGCCCGATGTGTTCATGGTATTCCAATACGCGCTCGTGGTGCCGTCCACGAAGTCCTGAAAGTCCGTTCCGCCCACGGCAACGTCATACGTCGTCGAGGCGGTGCCGTCAACTGTGATGCCGTGGGTGGCGAAAGCCTCGCCGTAGTCACATTCGGCCGCGCCTTCGTCTCCCGCAGCCACAAAAACGGACGTGCCCTCAGCGACCGCCTGTTGCCAGATACCGTTGATGAAGGCATTGCCGGCGGCGCCGTTCTCCGCCTCGCAGCCGCCGTAGCTATCGCTCAGAATGGGAGGGGGGCTGCCGCTGCTCACGAGGTTGTAAGCGGCAATGAGATCACCAGAGATTGTCGTCGTGTCGGGGCAGGAGGCTAGTTGAATAGCTGCATCGGGCGCCACAGCTCCTGACCACTCCGCGTCCAGAGCGGCTTCGCTTTCGTCTAGGTTGGTACCGGGATCGAAGCAATTATTGTTACCAGAAGGGGACGAGGGATGGATTTGAGCGAAAGTGCCAGAGAATGACGATAGCCCGAACGAAGTGCGAAACGTAGTCCAGTCCTCCGGCTTCATGTCCGTATCCTCAAGCACCGCAATGGTCTCGCCGCCTCCGCGGATCGGGCTGCTCGCCATCCACAGTGGAGAGACGTTATAAATGGTGGCAAAGTCTTGGGGCCCCACGTCGTACCATTCAACGCCCTGATAGTGGAATGAGAACTGTGGATGGGGTCTCATCATGGGTCGCGGCCGGAAGTCGTGGAGCGAGGCGAAGCCCGCCAGCACCGGGGCAAGCGCCGCGGGAATTTCCGGATCGCGCGAGTTGGCGATGTGCAGCGCGCCCCGCACAAGATAATTGTGGATTTCGGTGTGGAACGCCTCCCGCACTTGGCCAGCGGTTCCCGTGACGTCAATCACCATGCCGCTGGGATAAACCAGGTTGATCTCGAATCCGTGGGAACGCAGCCAGTTCGCTACTACATCGATATCCTGCCGTGAGGGACCAAATCTCTCGCCAAATTCCTGCGCGGTCATCCATTGGTGGTAGCTGGGTGACTCCGGGTCATGCAACTCGGCGATCAATCGGTCCAGCGCCTGTTCCTGCTCCCGGCCGCGCCTGAGCTGAAGCTGGAGGTGATCCATGAGAAAGCCATCGGTTACGGGACCCTGGTCAAATTCCGGGCGGGCGAGCGGAGGGGTGTTTCCCTCAAGCGTCACTAGGTTCGCTTCGTCGATGGCCTCCACAATGCGCGGCGCGGATGATGCAGATCCGGCCTCCGGGTTCGGTCGCGCAATGGCCAACAAACAGCTTCCGCCGGCCACGATCAAAGCAGCGATTAGAAAAAACACAGTGGTTTGAAAATGGTCTCGCACTTCTACTCATCCCCCTTTCAAGCTTTCGATTTGAAGTCAAATGCCGAGTGCGGCTCGCCCGGTATAGCTCGCTCTGGTTACTACCTCGCTGCGCGAAAATTAGGTAGCCTCCCTGCGCATCAACTCCAGGCTTGGGCCAGTATACTTTGTAGTCTTCTCAAAGTTGCTGTCCGGACGCACTTTTCATTACAAAGTGTGGTAATACGCGATGTTGTACTGATGAGCTGCCGCGGCACGCCCGGAAGCTAACGGCCAGACCACCCGCCAGTGATTCAGGAAACCAAGGCCTCCTCGCAAGGGAGCCCTCAGCGCAACGGCAGAAATGCGGCGAGCAATGGAGGAACCTAAGTCCGGGTGCAGCTCCACGGCTGATTTTGAATTCTTAAATCACATCAGTGTGTGGCCTGGATCGCAGGCAGGGTCTGTCGGCGGTGTTCATCGACGAGCATCTTGCATTCAGTTTCTGCGTCCAGGGTTGCAGGCTTTGGGGGCGCAAAGAGCGCGCAGCCTCGCAGGACCATAGTTCAGAGATCACATTTCAAGACCTGCCGTCGTTTCTCTCCGCTCGACGAAGCCGCAGCCTCGAATGCGGGCGTTGCGCTAGACGCTCGCCGCCGTTCCGCAAGGAATGCACATAACAAAGCGCCGCCGCCAGCGCGTCTGCTACGTCGGGCGGATGCGGAACACCATTCAGCGAGAAGTGGTGTTGCACCGCCCGTTGCACCTGCATTTTACTGGCATTGCCGTTGCCCGTGACGGCTTGCTTGACGCGCTTGGCGGGCAGGCTTACGACGCTCACGCGGGCCATCCTCGCCGCCAGGCAAATGACGCCGCGCGCGTGGCCCATCAGGATGGCTGTGCGCGGATAATCCGCGTGGCTGTAAACTTCTTCCAGGCACACTCTCTCAGGCTGAAACTCATCGATCACCTCGCGCACACTTTCGAAGAGCTTCTCCAGGCGCGCAGCCAGATTGTTGCCATTCGACGGCGGCAGGCGGATGACCCCGGCTTCAACCAGCGTTGCCTCACGACCACGGTACTCAATGACACCATAGCCCGTGAGATTCAGGCCGGGATCGATGCCGAGGACGCGCGCCGTTTTCGGTGCCATTGAGTGGATTGTACCGGAAATAGGCACCGGGTGTTAGATTAGGTGCCAGATGTGCGAGGTGTCAGATTCTAGGTATCAGGGGCTGGGGGCTACGGCCGCTGAGCGCGTGTAGTTCCCTCATACCCAGTCAAGAAACGGCCATTGGGGCTTCCGCAGGTGCGTGACCTTTTGCTAATCTCGGTGCCTGGTGCCGCCCACAGTTTACATCGTCGCGGGTCCGAACGGCGCGGGCAAAACCACTTTCGCTCGCCACCTACTACCGCGCTATACAGCCTGCCGCAACTTTGTCAACGCTGACCTTATCGCTCAGGGAATATCGCCTTTCGCGCCCGAGAGCGCTGCCTTCCGGGCAGGTCGATTGTTGGTGAATGAGATCGGCAACTTCGCGAGACAGAACACCGATTTCGGATTCGAGACCACACTCTCTGGCAGAGCGCACCTTCATCTCATCCGGAATCTGAAGAGACAAGGATATCAGGTCAGCATTTTCTTCCTCTGGCCCATGAGTCTTGACGTTTCTCTTTCCAGAATCGAAGAGCGGGTTGTCAGCGGAGGGCACGATGTACCGAAACTCGTGGTGCGCCGGCGCTTCGACCGGTCCATCAGGAACTTACCGGCCACTGGCTGACGCTTGGATTCTCTTCGACAATTCTGGAGCCGAGCCGGAAGTAATCGCGTCCGAAACAGACGGGGCGTCCCCTATAATAAAAGCGGAGCCGTACAAGAGCCTGACAAGCCTCTACGGAACGACATGAAAGACTTAACTGCAGACATCCTAAAGCTGCCTTTGCATGTTCGTGCCGAGATGGCGTTGAGGGAAGCTGTGCGGGAGGCG
>JASHYZ010000477.1 GCA_030042795.1 Terriglobia bacterium
CTATTTCAGCCGCGGAGACGCTTGCATTTTCCCCCCCTGCGTTGGAAGGAATTTCCGCTTTCGCGGAAGTGACCACCTTTGGAAACGATGGCACCCCGCGTAAGCGTATCCACTGCCCAGCAGGCGCCACCCGAGTTTCACAGAAGCTCTAAGATCCCGCCCTTCCGACGCCCGAGACTGCCTTCTCCGCAGCTTGCTTGGGCACGCGAGTCGAGATAAAGCACGCGACTGTCGTCGTGTCTCGTTAGGTGAGCACCCGATTCAGGAGCTGACTGACGGCGCGATCCGATTCCATGAAGGCGTTTCGGTGATCCATCGCGCCCGCTAAGTCGGCGTGCGAGAAGGCAATTCTGCCGAAGGGTCCGTTGCGTAGCGCGTCGCGGGCGGCCGGCTTTCCCTCGAGACCGAAGAAGAATCCCGGCTGCGGGTTGATGAAAGCGTGGCCGAACCGGTTCAGTACAATGCCGGCGATATCGCGCTTGGCGTCAAAGCCGGAAGCGCCAAACATCTCCACCATCTGTTCGCGGATTTGCCGCTCGTAGTCGGCGAAAGGAGTGGAGAGGATTTCCGCACGGCCCATCTGTCCCTGAGTGCGTGGCGGCAGACCGGGTTTGGCGAAGTCCACGAAGAAGGTGAGCACGGTCGGAAGATCAGGACCGACCGTCGGCAAATCAACCCCAAACAGCGCTTGCTTGCGCACGTTGACGTAACGGCCGAAGCCCTCAAACCAGGAAGCGCTCGATATGCCAAGGTTGTACAGAAAACGCCAGTTGCGAACAGCAACGTTGGCCGTCATATAGGGCGAGTAGAGGAACTGGTCATAGCTCGCCCGCCGCGTTGCATCCAGGTCACGCACCACGTGCTTCGTCATCCAACCGCCGCCCGCCATCACCACCGTCTTCGCTTTGACGCGAAAAACCTGACCGTCTTTCAAGTACATCACCGAGACAAAGTCCGCTTTCTCCGATTCGCCCATGTGTTCCACGCGCACGGCAGTGGATTCCAGCCGCAGACGCACTCTTTGCCCGGGCTGGTCAAGGACCTCGAAATTCACCCGATCGTTGTTGACGGCCGCCATAGTCCGCAGACCTTCAATGGAGGCAGGAATCAGCGTCTTCACCAACAATCGGATCATGCCGGAGTTGCCCCCGGGAAACATCTGGATTCCGGTGGCCATGCTGTCATCGACGGTCGGGATCACCTTTGACCACTCGTATTGAAGGAATGCCGAGAGAGCGTCAGGGCCCAGGCCAAATCCTCCGGAGGTTTCGGGCGTCACAAGCAGACGTATCGCCTCACGGCTGGCGCCGTAGGTACGCACCAGATAGTCTTCAATGGTCATGCTATCAAGCTGCCGCGAAACAGCATCACCGGGATAGTCGTAGACCAGCGGGGGCGCGACGTAGTGATCGCCGTGGAGCGTCAGCAGGTCCTTACGCATGGATTCGGAAAACGGAGTACTCTCCAGGTTCTTGCCCCAAGGATCAGTGACCCAGATTCCGGGCTGGTGCCCGAACTTGGCGCCAAAAAAGAAAGCCTCCGCCGGCTTGCCGTTGATGCGCCCCACTCCGTAAGGACTGCGCGGCAAAGAGATTTCCGGCGAGGGCCCTTGCCAGGTCTGATAGGACTTGAACGCGTCCCAATCGAGACCAATGGCGTTGTAAACGTGCTTCAAGAAACTATCAGGATACGGCAGCTGAAAGTGCACGGAGGCCTGAGGAGCCATCAGGCGATGGCCGTCAACGGTGAACTCGTTTCTCTTGGCGACGCCGCCGAAGATGCGCGCGTTATCCAGGATCAGGCAGTTGCGCTCGGAACTCGTGCGTTGCTGAAAGAACAGTCCAGCCGAGAGGCCCGCAAAGCCGCCGCCCACCACCACGCAGTCATATACTTCTCCTGTGTCGGTGAATTCGGAGGGTGCCTGGTCAAACTTGCCATCGCGAACCTGGTGAGCGTTCTGAACCACCTGCTCGGTGTTTCCTGCTGAGCCTTGGTAGTCGCCCTCGCCGGAGTAACCCGTCCACCCGGCCCAACTCGCCTGAGTCATGCCGGAAGACTGGGCATCGAGCGGGAACGGGCAGGCCGCGGCCATCAACATTCCCGAGGAACCGAGAAGGACGCCATCCAGAAAGTCACGACGCGTAATGGGCTCGTTCAGGCCGAGAATCTTGTCAAGGTGCGGACACTTACTCATCTCTGTCCTCCTCTTACGTTAACTCGCTCCCTGGCGCAGCCAGATTTGCTCTGGCATCATCAATTACTAACACCCAATCGTTTGAATCCGGCGGCGTAAACTCTCGCGTTCCCAGATTCGGAATACTCCCGATGAGAGTAGTCGAGCCACTGCTCGGATTGAACCACCAGCATTTTGCTCTCTTGGTTGCGCTTGTGATTTTGCTCATGTCCACCTTCAAGGTCGTGTGATTTCCATTTGGAACGTACGCGATGATGGTTTGGCCGTCGCTCGTCCTGGCGGTGGTCGTCAAGGTTGAGCCTGAGCCATACCCTGCTGTCACCACCGTGTGCTTGATGTCTGGCACCAGCCGCCAGTGCTCTCGGGAGCGAAAGAGCTTGCCAAACCACGACTGTCCTATCGAGCCCGCCG
>JASHYZ010000478.1 GCA_030042795.1 Terriglobia bacterium
ACACGAGATTCCTCGTCGCCTTGGGCTCCTCGGAATGACAGATGGACGGGTTTTTCCGTAGCCTGCTGGGGCGTTCGGCGCCAAAGGGACACTGCCTACCCGTTACAATTCGAAGCGACGCCGAATTCAAGTCTGAAACAAGAGCAAAGCGAGGGCGAAGCGCCGGTGATCCGTGGCTTGGTGTGCCTTGGGCAGCGGGAGGCGTAGGAAGGCGAATCCTCTTGAACGGGACTTTCTTAAGTCTCACGGGTGAGATCGCCGCCAATCCGCTCCTATGAAGTGCAACCTAATTGAGCTTGACAAGGTGAACTGGCAGCGGCTTGACCAGTTCCAGGATCGGACCGTCTTCCAAACCCGCGAGTGGCTTCAGTTTCTTGCCGAAACTCAGCGGGCTACACCCATCGTCGCTGAGTTGACAGACGGTGGCACAACCGCCGGGTACTTCAGTGGTCTCATCTTCAAGCGGTTTGGCCTGCGCATTTTAGGTAGTTCATTTCCCGGCTGGACGACACCGTACATCGGCTTCAATCTGCTTCCTGGCTCTTCGCGCTCGGCCGCGCTGGCGGCTGTTGAACGTGCAGCCTTTGGCGAGCTAAAGTGCATCCACCTGGAAATTTCCGATCCGTATCTATCGGATGAAGATGGGCAGTCGCTCGGGTTTAGGTGCACGTATTACGCCTCCTACCGAACTGATCTGAGACGATCTGAAGACGAGATTTTCAATTCAATGGAGAGCGCTTGCCGTCGGTGCATTCGCAAGGCGGAAAAGAGCGGAGTCATCATCGAAGAGGCTCGTGATTCGGCGTTCGCAGACGAGTATTACCAACAACTCAGAGATGTGTTTGCACGGCAGGGGCTAGTTCCAACGTATGATCTTGAACGGGTGCGGGCCGTCATCAGGAATCTTCACCCTGCCGGCCGACTCTTGCTGCTGCGCGCGCGGGATCCGCAAGGACGCTGCATCGCGACGGGAATCTTCCCTGGCTTTAATAAAATCGCAGAATTCTGGGGAAATGCGAGCGTCCGCGCCGGCCAGATCCTGCGTCCCAATGAAGCCATCCATTGGTACGCCATGCGCTATTGGAGGAACCGGGGCGTTGAGATCTACGATTGGGGTGGAGAAGGCAAGTACAAAGAGAAATACGGGTGCGCATCTCACCGGGTTCCCTGGCTCTCGAAGTCACGCTATAAGCTGGTCTGGAAACTCCGCAACGAAGCCAAGAGGGCATTCGAGCGAAAACAGCGCGCCCTGGGTTGGTTGCGAACCAAACCTCAATCGGATCTCGGAGCGGGTGAGTCGTGAATTTTCCGCTTGGCTCCAATGGAGCCCGCGCCACCACTCTTAGTCGTGACTTAACGCGCTCTCGACTAAACGTTTGGACGCAGGGGAGAAGTGTCTCGATCCTCCGAATCCTTCCACATAAAAATCCACGAAGTGTAAACTTAGTGCACGGTTCCGTTCAGTATTAAAGTTGATCCTGGTTTTCAACAAGCCAAGCCGCTGATTCCACGGCGTCACAAAATTCATCCCAATTTTCGCGAAAATGCCCACGTTCTTACTTCGTCTTGTTAGGTTGGAAGTGTGCGACGAGGTTACAAGAGATCACTGGTAGGACGCTGCGAGGAGCTCGACTTGCGGTGTAGGCTACGCTGCATCGCAGCGGCAGGACTCGGCGCGCTAGATGGAGCTGAGGGTTTAGCCGAGAGCAGTCGCGACCCCCAAATGACGAACGGTTGACGAAGCTGGACGCCTGGACACCTTTGAATTGACCCGGTCTTCGCTAGCACGCCACCAAGACGAACCCACCGAGGCGCCGAACTGAGTTGAATGAGTTAAACAGGCACGAGCTACGATGCCGGGAATGCCAGAACGGCGGGCGCCAGTTGCGGCGGAACTGACGTAGGGAACGTGAAATATGGTAAGCAACAAATATGCTTTACGGGTGCAGAGCAAGGAAGCCGGACGAGCATCCGCATTTGAGGGTTTGAATCAGCGTCGATGGGGCTGCGGCCGCATGTTTTGGGTCATCACCATGGGCGCTCTCCTTGGCGCCTCGATGGCCTGGGCTGGGACACCAACGCCCGGCGCTCCTCCGGCACCGAGCCCTTCTCCAGCTCCGGCTCCCCCGCCGCCCCCAGTTCGGTTCCCCTTCATTATTCACTACAGCCTCAATTCGGGTTTCAGCTTTCTCCCGGCTGGGCAAGCCCAGACGCCGCCAGTGGACATCAATTTTGTAGCACTCCGCGCGTACGATCCTTCGAATAACTGGCTGCGCATCGAAGCCGGCCCAGGTCAAGCCGGGACCCACACCCCAAGCGACGCCAACCAGGTGTTCAGTTCGATCTTCGATGTCACCAACAACGCCATCCACGTCACTTGTATTTCCGGCTGCGGCGGGGTGTTTGGAACTGATCTCTCGTCCATTAACGCGACGAACCAGAAGGTAGTGGGATTCAACTCGATTCCTCTCTCGACTGTGGCACCCGCGAACGGCCAAGTGTATCAGTACAACAGCAGCCAGAATCAGTGGGTGCCCGTAACGATGGGCTCCTTCGTGGCAGGTGGAGACCTCACGGGCTCGCCCTCAACCCAGACGGTTGTGGGTTTGCAAGGGAAGCCGCTGTCAGCCAGCTCGCCGAGTGCCAACCAAGTTCTGAGCTGGAATGGCTCGGCCTGGGCGCCGACGACACCCACTACGGGCGCCGGGACTGGGGCTTGCGGGTCTAATCAGTTCGTGACCGGCGTGAACTTAGGGGCCTCGCCCAATTGTACGCAGCCGGCCTTTTCGAGCCTTAGCGGTACGGCCACCGCCACGCAGCTTCCGGCCGCCACCTCTTCCGCGCAGGGCGCTGTCCAACTTGCCAAAGACCTGACGGGCAGCGCCACCGCACCCAAGGTAGCAGGACTGCAAGGTAATCCGGTCTCCGCGACTGCGCCCACCTCCAACCAAGTGCTCACCTGGAACGGGACGGCTTGGACGCCCACCACTCCTGCCGCCACGGCCGGCACCGGCGCCTGCACCACAAACCAATTCGTCACGGGCGTGAACCTAAGTACGTCCCCCAACTGCAGCCAGCCTGCTTTCTCGAGCCTCAGCGGCACAGCGACGGCAGCCCAGCTTCCGGCGGCCAGTTCCTCAGCGCAGGGCGCGGTGGAACTGGCGCAAGACCTCACCGGCAGCGCTACCGCTCCCAAAGTGGCCGGACTGCAGGGCAACCCGGTGTCGGGCGCCACCCCGACCTCGAATCAGAT
>JASHYZ010000479.1 GCA_030042795.1 Terriglobia bacterium
CGGGCAACGCGCGCGAGGCGTTCGGCATTCTGCGCGAACGGGTCGCTTCGATTCATCTTCACGACAATCGCGGTGAGAAGGACGATCACTTGCTGCCCTTCGAAGGCGGCCCTGACGGAATTGACTGGCCCGATTTGATGCAGGATCTTTCAGCGGTAAAAGCTAGCAGCGGCGAGAGCCCCTGCGCGTTTCTTGAGTTGCTGGATCATGGGCCCGATCCGGCGCGCCTGAAGCGGGCGATGGATGCCGTGCGGAGACTTGAAGAGCTGGAAAAACGGGCCGTTGGCGAGTAGCGAATAGCAAGCAGGGAGTCGGGAACCGGGGATCGGGAGTCGGGAGTCAGGAGTCGGGAATCGGGAATAGAGAATAGGCCGACGGAGCAGGAGCCTGTAAGACAAGCGAGCAAGTTATTCCCTACGCGCTACTCGCTATTCCCTATTCCCTATTCGCTTTTGACTCGTCGCTGCTTTGAGGAAAATCATGGAGCTACCTGTAGTCGAAATCCGCAACATCGCAGCGCACGCCGGCCACGACGTGGTTATCCAAGGCTGGCTGTACAACCTGCGCGAGAGCGGGAAGCTGCTGTTCCCGCAATTCCGCGACGGTAGTGGAGTGATCCAAGGCGTGGTGGTGAAATCTGCCGTGCCGCCGGAAGTGTTTGAAAGCGTTAAAGGCCTCACGCAGGAGTCATCGGTGCGAGTTACAGGTAAGGCCCGTGCCGATCAGCGCGCTCCCAGCGGCTTTGAACTGGACGTGTCCGGCGTTGAGGTGCTCCAGCGGGTGCCGCCCGAACATCCTTATCCCATCACGCCCAAAGAGCACGGCGTTGACTTTCTGATGGACCATCGCCACCTCTGGCTGCGCTCGGCGCGGCAGCGCGCCATCCTGGGCGTGCGGCACGAGATCATCAAGGCCACGCGCGACTTCTTCGACAATCGCGGTTTCACGCTGGTCGACACGCCCATCTTTACGCCGGCCGCCTGCGAGGGCACCACCACGCTTTTTGAGGTGGGCTACTTCGATGACAAGGCATACCTCACCCAATCCGGCCAGCTTTACAACGAGGCCGCAGCCATGTCCGTGGGCAAGACATATTGCTTCGGGCCCACGTTTCGCGCCGAAAAATCAAAGACGCGCCGCCACCTTACCGAGTTCTGGATGGTGGAGCCCGAAGTCGCCTTCGCACACCTGGAAGACGTGTGCGTTCTGGCGGAGGAATTGATCGCCTACATCATCCAGTGCGTGCTGGAAAAACGGCGGAGCGAGCTCAAAGTGCTGGAGCGAGATGTAAGCAAGCTCGAAGCCGTCAAGCTTCCTTTCCCCCGGCTGACTTACGACGAAGCGGTGAATATCCTCAACGAAAAGGGCAGCGCCATCAATTGGGGCGGCGACTTCGGCGGCACAGACGAGACCATCCTAAGCGAACAGTTTGATCGGCCGGTGATCGTCACCCGTTATCCGGCGGCCGTCAAGGCATTTTATATGGCCACTGATCCGGCGCGGCCGGAAGTCGCGCTCTGCGTGGATGTGCTTGCGCCGGAGGGTTACGGTGAAATCGTAGGAGGCGGCGAGCGCCTGGCCGACTATGAAGAGCTGTTGAAACGAATTGACCAAAACAAACTTCCGCGAGAAGCCTTCGAGTGGTATCTTGACCTGCGCCGCTACGGCAACGTGCCGCACGCCGGCTTCGGTATGGGCATCGAACGCGCTGTCGCCTGGATCTGCGGCCTCGAACACGTGCGCGAGACAATACCGTTCCCGCGGATGCTGTATCGGTTGACGCCGTAACCATCAGAGCGCGAGCGGAACGAGCCCCAGGGGCTATGCTTTGGCTGGGAATCGCGCCTGACTCCTTCCGCCATTTGGTCAGAAGAGCCAATCAGCAAATCGAGAGGGTGAGTTCTCTCCTCTCGAACGGGGCTTCCGCTCCCGGCAAAAATAATCTTGAACTTCACCTCCCAGGTGTCCCAGGAATTCTGGGCTCTTTTTGATGGCCTGCCCCCAGATGTCAGGACGACATCAGTGTCCGGCTCGCATCGCTCCGCTTAGCGCCAGCCGGCCGGAGAAAAGTGTATCAAGTCGTTAGACCCTGAAGCCAACTGGGTCAGAGCCAATTCGATCAGGCGGTCGTTGAAAAGGCGGAGTTTGCGTTCCGCAGCGCCTTTTCCCGCAGGCCATTTGCTCAAGCCTTCACGAATACCCGCGAGAGTCGGCTCGCATTGCCGGGCGATCAGCCAGTCGACAGTCGCAAGAAGCTCCATGCCTAGCGGCGACTCGAATCCATCGATCCGCTTGGCCGTCAGATCCAGAACCTTTCTCAGCATACTCGCCGAGTCCTGTTTTAAATAGAGATCTACATATTGCCGTCGCTCCTCGTTGAAACTAATCGTGTCGGACGGGCCAGCATCGCTTAGCCTCTTGTCGCAGTGGAGATACGTGCCGTCGAGGTTGTTGAGCAGGTGTCTCAGGCGGTCGGAGTAGGGCCCGTACTTGTCAGCTTTGAATTCAAGTCTTAAAGGGTCATTGATCCCCAGGGCTTGAATGGTTCTCTCGAGAAACCAACCCAGCTTCTGGACTTCAAGGTAAGTGCATTCGATACCAAGCACCCAATAGCGCCGTATCATCTCTGCCACTAGCGTGCGCGCAGGAGTAAGCTCTTGCACGCCAGTCCGCTTGGCGACGTTCTGATACTTCTCCGTGGGTTCGTAGACGATGACCTCCACATCCTCCAAGTCCCCGAAGACGTGCTCCACTAGCCGACGAACATCACGCCAATTCAGGCCGCCATTTCCCGTGCCGAGTGGAGGTAGTGCAATGGAACGGATCCGCTTTGTTTGAATCACATGCCTTAAGTCAGCGAGACCTTCCGAAATCCACTCTAACTTCGAGGGCTGCCTCCAGTGCTTTTTCGTTGGGAAATTGATGATCCACTTTGGTCCGCTAAGCGCATGCGTCTCGGTTACGAACATATGACCAATTCTCACCTCGCGACGCTTGCAGGCGTGCTCGTAATCAACGAAGTTGTCAGGGAACGCTTCCTTGAACATTAGAGCGATGCCCTTGCCCATCACCCCCACCGTATTGACGGTATTCACAAGCGCTTCGACGGGAGCTTCAAGAAGATTGCCTCGGACAAATCGCATCATAGTCAAAAGTACCAGCTTGTTTGGACCGTTGTCTTGAGATTGAGGCTGCGTTGATCCAACTCGTCCTTTATCCAAGCACTGACCGCCTCCGCGTAGCAGCATATGCCTGTTAGGGCCTCAATGGGAACACACTTCCAGACGAGCGCCTCGGCCTGATACCGCTCCATTTTTCCCGGGTCTTCTGGATCATTTCTGAAATCGCGCCGATTCAATAGCGGCCAATCAATTTGGTCCAAGCAATCCAGATCTGAAAAGTAGTTGGCCATCTGAACGTATGCATGTCTGTCCGTAAAAACGAACGGGATGCCCAACTCCGATATCCTAAGCAGAGAGGAGACCACGATGACAATCTCTTCGTTCGAAACGCGCTGAATGCCGCCATAACCTGTCTTAATGTTGTACATCATGATCGAAAACGGCGTGAAGTAGATAAGGGATATAATCACTCAACATGCCGTCGGGCTCAATGGGAACCAAGCGACGAGAACGTTTATGGATTAGATCAGGGTTCCCAATATTTCGGTAATTGGGATCGAACAGCGCACCGTTGCGAGCGTGCAGCCCATTGTCGAGAATCCACAGAAGATTGTCCCTGTGAATTATTCGGAAAATAAGCGCCTTCGATGAACTCAGGCTCATCCCGCTGTTGATGTCTTTCCTCCGTCATCTGAGCTACAGGAGTCACAAATGCTCTACCGACGCACGCGGCGTGGGGCGAAACCGCTGCAAGGGCGATCTCGGCGCGGAATAACCACCATCACTTGGGCAGCTTGATTTCTACCCCTGGCAAGTACGTGTTTACGGGGTTATCGTCACCCTTATAGTCTGCCGACAAAACGTGCCGGAGGTGCTGCTTCAGTTCCTTCCTTGCTGACTCAACGGAATCCATGACGGAATAAACGTCACTCATGTCCATCTTAATGGTTCGACCTTGCGAGACATCAAAAGGGATCTTGTCGCCTTTTCTGATGATCTGGACGGTCGGAAGCTTGCACATGTGACGTACGCCCAATTCGTAGAAAGCATTGGGGTTGTTGATGAGAGGTCAGCCACGCAAACACGGGCTTTCGCGAGGCACTCAAAAATCTGCTGGGTAATTATTCCTGCGCGATCTATTTGATCCGCTCGTCGAGGCACGAATCCCAGTTCTGTAACGACAGGTTCGATGACATTCTTTAACACCATATTCGCATGACGACGCTGCTCGCTTTCGTCGTCGCCAACAGGGGTGATGATAAAGCACAAGCGATCAAATTCTGTTGTGGGACTGAGCAAGGCCGATACGTCCGCGGTTTTGGCTTCTGCGGTGCTTTCTTCCGTCGTACCGGCGGTAACAGAAGGTTGTGGAATTCCTGTCGATTTCGGGTCGAGCCTAACGAGCATCGAGCCGTCTTGTTGCTGCTGCAAAACACCGGCCCAAATGCCATTTTCCCGAATCAAGGCTTTTGCCTCCTCGATTCGCTCTCGAGGCACGCCATACTTTCGCTCAAGAATGTTTCCCAAATGTTCTTCAGCTGGGAAGGGGCTCCCATTGTAATCTGTGAAAAATCTGCTCAGCACGACCGGAGTCAACACCGCTTGGACTATTGCTTCGCGGTCCTCATTCGGCGAGGTCGGTGCGAGTATTTTCCGCCCGATTTCCGACAAAGAGTATTTGTCGTCCTCCCTTTGGACCAAATTATATGCCTGAGCAGCCCATAGGTAGTACTTGTTTTGAGCTGACGGGCCGATTTTCATTGCGCTAGCAATATCCTCCCAAGTAGCCGGGCCGCCCGCTAACGTGTCCCGTAGAGCTCTCGCGACGCGGAGAGCCTGTTCTAACGATCGCCGGGGGAGTTGGTCGGCTGAGACTTTGACCCGAGGTGCTTCCTTTGCTCGGCGTGTCCGCTTCCTCGCTTTGCGCTTTTTGGGTGTACCCACAGGAAGGTTCTCGCGTTCGCCGTTTTCCTCTCCAAAACGCATTCGCTTGGTTGGACCTTTCGGATTTTGCAGTTCCGCTCTAACCCCCTCCGCTACTCCAGGCATGTTCCTCCTCCCGTACGCA
>JASHYZ010000480.1 GCA_030042795.1 Terriglobia bacterium
AGCCTGAAGCGGCGCTCGCTGCCTATCAAACCGCGCTCAAAGAATCTCCTAACCGGTTTGACGCACTTCAGGGTGTTCAGCTCGCCGAAAAAGCGAACGTGAAAGAACAGCCCGCGGCCGCCGGCCGATAGGGCAACGCACGTAGGGATCGCCCTTGTGCCCGCCCTCGGGCGACCACGAGGGGCACCCTACGTACAATTGAACAGTCGCGGCAATATGAAACTCTCAATGAGCCGCTCCTTCGAAGTCTCGTAAGATGCCCGCCAGCGCTCTCACTTCCCCCTCGTTCGCGACAAAGCGAGTGTACTCATCAATTTCAGTCGCTCCCATCGGCACCTTCCTCTGATACCGCATCAGGCTCCGCACCGCTGCCTTGGCTGAAGAATGAATGTCATGTACGCCTGTCCGTGCCATCATGTCAGCTGCGTTTTTGGAGCTAATCCCGCTGCCAGCCATGATCCTGATTCGCTCGCCGGCAGCCTCCACCAGTCTTCTGATTTGCCTTGCGCCTTCAGGTGCCTCCGGCATTCCACCGGAAGTGAGAATCCGCTGAGCGCCCGCTTTGATGACGTCCTCAAGTGCGCGATCAAGATCCACCGATACATCGAAGGCGCGGTGGAACGTTACAGGGAGCGGGGCTGCAAGCTCCACTAACGCTGCCGTTCTAGCCACATCGACATCGCCGTCGATATTGAGAAGCCCCAACACCACGCCGTCCGCACCTGCCGATTTGGCGACCGAGATGTCTTCCTTCATCGCAGCGAATTCCGCATCGCTGTAACAGAAATCTCCTCCGCGCGGGCGAATCATGACGAAGACGGCAATGGAAGTGTTGCTGCGAACGGCGCGAATGAAACCGGCGCTCGGCGTGAGGCCTCCCTCCAGCAAGCTGCTACAGAGCTCGATTCGCTGCGCCCCGCCCCGCTCCGCCGCCAACACGGAGTCAATCGAGTCGCAACAGATTTCGAGTGAAAACGGTGTCTTCATACGTGTCGTCTCCAAACCATATCGTGCTGCAGCGTGAACCCCCAGGTTTCCTACCGACCGCGAAAAAACCATCAACACGGTGCGGCTTAGGCCGCAACCAAACCGAAGTGCTCGGTGATCTCTGCGCCGAGAAGGCGCTCAACACGTAGTTCACGCAGGCTCTGCGGCCTCAGTGTTAAAGGCTTTGTTGGCGCGCCGAGTAGAGAGGAAGCGCACTACATGCTAGCCGACGCCGGTCCAACCATCGTTGTGGGGACGCGCACGCGGAGCACTTACCACTGATGCCTAACACCACTAACCACTGTTCTACTGGTAGCGCAAGGCCTCCACTCATAAGCCGAAACGCGATCGCTGGCAAGCTCGAACACCCCCAAGTGCACTGGCACTACACCCCGACCCATGCCAGTTGGCTCAATCAGGTGGAAATCTGGTTTAGCATCCTGACGCGCCAAGCGCTGCGAGGCGTCAGCTTCACCTCACCCCGCCAAGTCCGGGAAGCGATCGACCGCTTCTTGGCGGCTTACAACGCCCAAGCCGCACCGTTCGAATGGCGGAAGCGCGTAGTCCATAGCGTCGGGCTTAAACAATATTACGCTGACTTACGTCACTAAGTACTAGCTTTCGACGGTCTGGCCACTAGACCCTTACGACTAACCACTTACCACTGCTTCACTGGTACCGCAGCGCCACCATCGGATCCACTCGCGTCGCCCGCCGCGCCGGGACGTAGCAAGCCGCGAGTCCTGCCAGCATCAACAGGAACGCGGCGGCAGCAAAGGTGAGCGGGTCAGTGGATTTGATGCCGTAGACGTAGCCCGCCATCACGCGACTCAAGCCCAGCGCGGCCACAAGACCAATCACCACGCCGGTCACGGTGACACCCAGACCCTCGCGCAACACCAGGCGCAGGACCACCGGCCGATCGGCGCCCAAAGCCATGCGGATGGCGAGCTCCTGAGTACGGCGGCTCACCGTGTAAGACATCACACCGAAGATGCCGACCGCGGACAGCACCAAGGCTAGGGCCGCGAAAATCCACACCAGCATCATGGGGAAGCGGAGGGTTCCGTAGGTTTGCGCGATCATGTCGCTCAACAGCCTGATATCGTTCAGTGGTTGCTCTTTATCGAGAGCCAGCACGGCATCGCGAATAGACGGCACCACGGTCATGGGTGGGACGAAGGTCCGAACGTCCAGATAAGCCGAGGAGACGGGATGTTGCTCGAACGGGACGTAAACGTCGGCGCGGGGCTCCCACAGATCGTAGCCTCGACGGTCTTTTACCACGCCCACGATCTCCAGAGACTGTGCGGCGCCGGCGCTCTGTCCCGAATAGACTCGCGCCAGGATGGTGAGATGGCTGCCCAATGGATTCGCATGCGGCCAGTAACGACGTGCCACCATTTCACTAATCATGGCGACGGGCGTCGTACCTGCAGCGTCACTATCCGAAAATTCCCGTCCTGCCACCAGGCTGATTCCCATGGCGCTGAAATCTCCGGGCGAAGCCACATTGAAGCCAGCGGTGGGTTCCTGCCCCGGCGCTGCCGGCGGCTGGCCTTCTGGCTGAAAGAAAATGTCGGAGCCAGGTTGCTCAATCCCGACAGACTTTACGCCCGGCGTGCTCGCTGCTCGCTGCAGCAATTGCCGGAAGAACAGCGTTTGCTGGGTAGCGGTGGCGTATTTGTAGTGCGGCAGATCGATCCCCATGGTCACGACGTTCGTGGGGTCGATGCCCAGATCGACTTGCATAAGACTTAGAAACGTCCGCACCAGAAGTCCGGCGCCGAAAAGAAGCACCAGGGCCAAGGCCATTTCAGAAACCACCAAACTGTTGCGCAGACGGCGGCGGCCCGACTCTGTCGTGGACGTGATGCCGCCTTCTTTCAGCGACTCGTTGAGATCGGTCTTGGACGCGGTCATGGCTGGGGCCAAGCCGAAAATGATTCCGGTGACGAGCGTCACCGCGATACCGTAAAGTGCCACGCGCCAATCGATATCAATCACGCTGGCATTGGGGACGCTGAACCGGTGGTAACGGGTGATCTCGAGCGTCAGCAACCGATCGCCGGCGCAGGCAAGCAAAAGCCCCAGCGCGCCGCCGATCACCGCCAGCAGCACGCTCTCCGTGAGCAACTGCGCGATCAGCCGGCGGCGGGTGGCGCCGATCGCCACACGGATGGCGATTTCGCGTCTGCGGCCCGTGGCGCGCGCCAGCAGCAGGTTCGCCACGTTGGCGCAGGCAATGAGGAGGACGAACAGCACTGCTCCCGACATAATGAGCAGCGGAGTGGCCATCTCGCGATGATAGGCGTCGTGCAAAGGCTCAACTTTAATGCCCCAGCCTTCGTCAGCATCCGGATACTGCGCCGCCAGATTGGCGGCCAACGTGTCCA